>JAQUNT010000033.1 GCA_028717525.1 Elusimicrobiota bacterium | reverse complement strand
AGAAATCTTCATCTAAGTCCATATGTAGCAATATTTTTGTCAAATTGATTAATCTGCCACATCGTCATCCCCATGACCTTGATACCCGCGGCCCTGACCAAGACCATCATCTTCCCGGGCACCATGACCGGGACCTACGCCGCGATCGCCGCCATGTTCGTCATCTGGATCGGCGCCTCCTTGACCCTGGGCCGGGGCTGGTGCTCCTGGGGCTGCTTCTTCGGCGGGCTCGACGACGGGTTCTCGCGCGTGCTGGGCCGGCCCGTGCTCAAGGCCCCGCCCGGCCGCTGGGTGGACCTGCCCTTCGCCATCCTCCTGCTGGTGGTGGTCTGGTCCGCGGCGAGCCTCTCCCCGGCCTACTGCGAGTGGTTCTGCCCGTTCAAGGCCGTGACCGAGTTCACGCCGGTGAGCGACTGGAGGACCTTGGCTCAGGCCGTCTCCTTCGCGTCCCTGTTCCTCGCTTTCGTGATCGTCCTGCCTTTGCTCATGAAGCGCCGGGCCCAATGCGCGCTCCTCTGCCCCTTCGGCGCGTTCCAGTCCGCGGCGAACTGGGTGGACCCCTTCGCGGTGCGCGTGGATACCGGGGCCTGCGTGAAGTGCCGGCTCTGCGTGCAGCGCTGTACGACCTTCTCCCTCACGGACGAGAGCCTGGCGGCGGGACGCGCCCTGCAGACCTGCGTGAAATGCGGCAAGTGCGTGGACTCCTGCCCCCAGGGGGCCGTGCATTTCCACGTGAAGGGGACCGGGCCGCAGGCGCACCGGGAGACGGCGCGGGTCCTCTTCCTCTATCCGGCGTTCCTCTTCCTGGCGACCTTCGCGGGAGGGAACTGCATGGATGCCATCGCCAAGCTGGTGCGCCTGGCCACCACCGGGAGGCTGTTCTGATGGGGCGCCTGAAGGCCTGCCTCGGTTATGCCTGGGCCGCCCTGGCCGTGCCCTTGGTCCTGGCCACCTTCCTGGGCCAGGAGCCCCTGAGCCGCGCCTTCGCCAGGGGCACAGGCTGGACCATCTCGCCCAGGTACTCGGGCGGGGGACTCGCCCGGACCGTGGAGCACGGCGGCTACCGGACCCATCTGCGCCGCCCGGTCTTCGACGGCCTGCTGGGGGAGCGGCGCCGCGGCTTCGTGCAGGTGGAGTGGGAGCCGGTCGCGGCCCTGCCCGACATCATCGAGGAGGACGTCGACGCGCAGGGCCGGGGCAGGTTCCGCGTCAGCCTGGACACCCGGACCGGCAAGGCGGTGCTCAGGGACGCATCTCCGGAGGTCCTGGGCCTCTCCGTGGTCACCCCGTTCCACGGCGGCTGGATGGTCCGCGTGGACCTGAAGAAGCCTTAGCTATTGCGCGGGGACGGATCGTCATCTATACTTAGGGCATGTCCAAAAGAACGAGCCTTGCCGCCGCTCTCCTGCTCGGCGCGGCCCTGCCGGCCGCGGCCGCGGAAGGCTGGCAGAAGCCTGAGGAAGTGAAGAAGATCCACGCGGGGGCGGCCCTGCTCAGGACCCAGATCCAGGAGAAGTCGGCCGCCCAGGTCTCCGGAGCGGGCGAGGGCCTCTCCTGCCTGCCCTTCGGCCAGCGCACGGAGAAGATCCCCGGCTTCGACCCCATGTCCGGCTCCCGCCGGGACTGCCTGGCGGACCCCTATCCCGCCGTGGACCCCGCGGCCCCGTCCTTGGGCCAGCTCGCGGCCTGGCAGTCCGTGCTCGCCAAGCTCTCCGACCCGCGCAACGGCGGCGAGCCGGTCCCCTACCAGGCCTTGGGCCGCACGGAGTACCAGCAGGGGGTGGGCTTCGGCAACGTCCGGGGCATGGACATCCGCTCCCAGACCCCCTTGGACGAGTCTTCCCACTGGGGCGACGCGGCCATCCTGGAGCTCGACTCCCAGAAGCGGCCGGCCGGGGCCATCTTCTACACCCTGCGGGCCTACCGGGAGAAGATCGCCGGCGGCGACGGCTTCCGCATCAAGGCGCGCCGCTGGTACTTCCACGCGGACCGCGACGGCCGGATGTACTTCCTGCAGAGCCAGGACGGAGAGGTGTCGGAGCAGACCGGGAAGGTGATGTGGCCGCCCATGCCGCGCGCGGACGGCCCCAACGGCGTCAGCGCCGTGCACTCCCTGTACTGGCGCCAGCTCCTCAAGATGTGGAGCGAGGCCCTCCCCTAGAGAGACTGGTCCGGCTTCAACGCCCGACTGCCGCGCAGAGCCGAGCCCGCTCCCGCAGCGCCCAATCATCGCCGGGCGAGTCCGCCAGCCAGCGCTCGAGGTAGCGGGCCTTCTTGGCCAGCCACAGAGCCGCCCAAGGATCGTCGCCGGCCTGCGCCAGGGCCGGGCAAGCCTGCGGCGCGGCCGGCGCGGGCGCCGCCGCGGCGCGGCGGGGAAGACGGCGCTTGGGGAGCACTTCACAGTAGGTCTCGCCCAAGGCGGAGACCAGGCCGCATTGCCAGCGCGACGACGCGGACAGGCGCTTGCGCACCGCGGCCACGTCCTCCCGTCTGCGGCCGGCGTCGCCGGCAGCCGCGAAGATCTGCCGCCGCTTCTGCGTCCCGACATCGCCGGTGAACCTCGCCTCCACATCCCCGGGGGCGAAGAACACCCGTCGACCCTGAGCGAGGAAGGAGGTCACCGCGGCGGCCAGCCGGTCCCCCTCGACCAGAGGGATCTCGCTGTCCTTGGGCCCGCCGGCGCCGACGCGCAGCAGATCGAGGTGCCGCAGGTAGGTCAGCTCCGGAAAAGGGCCGCCGGGGACCAGCAGCACGTCGCCCGGGCGCAGCAAGCGGTCCAGGAAGCGCACCTCGGCCAGGAGCGCGTCCTGGTCCGGTCCGTGCTCGAGGCCCCGCGCGGCGCTGAAGCCGGTCGCGAGCAGGCAGGCGGCCAGGAAAGGCCAGCGCCACAGGCCCAAGCCGGCCGCGGACAAGGCCGCCACCGCGGGCAGGAGCAGGACCGCGGAGAAGATGAAGCCGTTGTGCGAATTGTTGATGATGAAGAAGAGCGAGAAGGCCGCGGCGCAAGCCGAGGCCAGGGCCAAGGCTCTGGCTGCCTGCCCCTCCAGCCAGAGCCGGCCGCGGCCCAGGACCACCGTCAGGGCGGCTCCGGCCAGGGCGGCCGCCAACAGAGGCCGGGCCTGCACCCGCAAGGTCTCGCTGAACTCCCGCACCTGGCGCAGCAGGCTATGGCTGGTGTAGAGGGAGCTCTCCGGGATCTGCTCCACTTCTTGGAACAACGACCAGAAGGGGGAATGCGCGAGGTTGAACCAGGTCAGGCTCCAGCCGCTGCGCACCACGAAGGCCGCGTACGCCGCCAGCAAGGCGGCGGCGAATCCCGCGAGGAAGCCGCCGGCCAGGCGCAGGCGGGGGACTTCCCGGCCTTCGAGATGGGCGGCGAGGAGCCCCACGGGGATCAAGGAGAGGGCGGCCATATGGAAGCCCGCTGCCAGGCCCGCCGCCGCTCCCGCCAGAGCGTAGCGCCGGGACGCGAGCCTGGGCCGCGCGCCCAGCAATGATCCGGCGCAGAGCAGGGTGCAGGCCGCGGCGGGGGAATAGGGGGTCATCCGCAGACAGCCGTCCCAGAAGCCGCCGCAGAAGGCCAACAGCAGGGAGCCCGCGGCTGCGGCCCAGGAGTCGCGGCAGAGCCTCTCCAGCACGATGAAGAGCAGGGCCAGCGCGGCGCAGGCCAAGGCGAGGTTGAGCGCCTGGCCGGGGATGAGCATCTTGGCTCCCAGCCCGAAGAGCGCCAGCCCGGCGCGCAGCACGGCCAGCATGGGCACGAACGCGGGATGCACCCATTCCTGGTTCAGCACCGCGCCGTCTTCCAGGGAGAACAGGTAGCAGATGTCCGCGAAGTCGTAGGGCAGCAGGCGCCAGGAAAGCGCCGCCCAGAGCGCGAGCCCGAAGCAGAAGGCCAGGCGGCCGGGGATCGTGCCGGGTCTTGCGGTCGCGTCCGAGTTGGAGTTCAAGCGCCTGGGGTCCCTGTCTTGGCGATTCGCGGCTCCGGGTATAGTACTATACCCGGAGGGAGGGATGATGATGTGAGGCCGACAGCGCCGCGCATTCTGCTGCTTGCGTTCTCATGGCTCAGCACCGCTCCGGCCTGCGCCGGGGACGCCTTGGCCTCGTGGCACGAGGGGAAGGCCAAGCAGGCCATCGTGGATTTCGTGCGCCGGACCACCACGCCGGGAGGCCGGGATTTCGTGCCGCCCGAGGAGCGGATCGCGGTCTTCGACTTCGACGGCACTTTGACTGCGGAGCAGCCGGTCTACGGACAGGTGGCCTTCTGCGCCGATGAGCTGAGGCCGGGGCAGGAGAACGGGAAGAGGTTCAGCCCGGACCCTCTGGTCCGGAGGATCCAGGCGCTGCCCTTGGAGCGGCTCAATGATCTGAGCTATGCCGAGACGGGGAGGCTCTGGGCCCTGGGCATGTCCGGGGCCTCGGCCGATGCCGTGCGCGGCAAGGTGCGCCGATGGTTCGTCTCCGCCGAACACCCGACCCTGAGGAAGCCCAGGTCGGCCCTGCTCTACGAGCCCATGCTGGAGGTGCTGCGGCTCCTGCAGTCCCGGGGCTTCCGGGTCTTCATCGTCACCGGGACTTTGAGCGACTACCTGCGCGCCATCTCCGAACGCTGCCTCGGCGTCCCCATGGAGAACGTGATCGGCAGCCAGCTGCGCAGGCGCTGGAGCGGCCAGCCGCCTCATGAGGTGGAGCGGGAGCCGGAGTTCGGAGACCTGGTCAACGGCGCGGCCAAGGTCCTGGAGATCGACCGCCGCATCGGCCTGCGCCCGCTCATGGCTTTCGGAAATTCCGACGGAGACCTGGACATGCTGACCCAGGCGACCTCCGGCCCGCGGCCCGGGCTGGGCGTCCTGGTGCGCCACGACGACGCGGCGCGCGAGTTCGCCTACGACCGCGCCAGCCCGGTGGGAGCCCTGGACCAGGGCCTGGACCTGGCCGGCCCGAGGGGCTGGCAGCTGGTCAGCATGAAGAAGGACTGGAGAGCGGTCTGGGGAAACTGCGCCCATACGGACAGCAAAGCAACGGTCTGGACCGCCTACTGACGCCATGGACCGCCCCTCCCGACGCTGGCTAGGGTTCTGCGCCGCGGCTTTCCTCGCCGGCGCGGGCGCGGACCGCCTGGCCCAGCGCCTGTCCGGCGGCGCCTCGGCCCGGCCGGCCCTCCAGGAGACCCGCAGCCAGGGCTACGAATTCACCAACCCCCTGCTGGAATGCGACCTGGTCAACCTCGCGGAGTTCGCGGAACTGCGGGTCCCCAAGCGGAGGATAGCCCGGATCGTGGCGGAGGAGACGGCCCTGGGCCATATCAGCTACGCCTCGGTCTATTTCCGGGACCTCAACAACGGTCCCTGGTTCGGCATCAACGAGCTGGGCCAGTTCGCTCCGGCCAGCCTGCTCAAGGTCCCGATCATGATGGCGTATCTCAAGTGGGCGGAGAGAGAGCCCGGCGTGCTGCGCCGGAGCCTCTGCTTCCGGAAGCGCCTGTCGGAGCTCGTGCCGAATTTCGTCCCGCCCAGGCCGCTGCGGCTGGGCCAGTGCTATGCCGTCGATGAGCTCATCGATCGCGCGATCGTGGATTCGGACAACGACGCCAAGGACCTCCTGCTCCTCAACATCGACTTCGCGAGGATCGAGGCGACCTGCCGGGACCTGGGCGTGGCCATGCCCGACATAGTCGGCGACGCCATGACGGTGAAGTCCTACGCCACCTTCTTCCGGGTCCTCTTCAACTCCTCGTATCTGTCGCGGGATATGTCGGAGGAGGCCTTGCGGCTCCTCTCCCGGGTCGAATTCAAGACCGGCCTGCGCTCCGGCGTGCCGCCGGGGATCGCCATGGCCCACAAGTTCGGGGAAAGAGATTTTGGGAGCGAAAAACAGCTGCATGACTGCGGCATCGTCTATTATCCCCGGCATCCCTACCTGCTCTGCGTCATGAGCCGGGGCGCCAGGATGACGGAGATGGACGACGTCATCGGCCGGGTGTCGCGGGCGGTGTTCGAGGAGGTCTCGCGCTAGCGGGCCCCGCCCCGGCAGCTAGCGCAGCAGGCGGGGAATCTGGGGGGCCGGCTTCTCGGCCGGGCGGGACGGCGCCGGAGGCGGCTTGTAGGACCATCTGTGGGTCGAGACGAATTTGTTGGTCCCGACCGCCGCAATGCGCAGCGTCGGTGAGAAGGCGAGGAGATGGTGGTGTTCGCTCGTGGACGCCCCTTGGTGCCGGGCGTCGCGGACCTCTTGGACGAAGGCGGTGTGCTCCGCGCCGCCGGGCACGGAGTACAGCTCGGACCAGGTGCTGACCTCGAAAACGCGCAGGGTCGCCGCGGGGGGCAGGACATCGCCCGGGCTCACCTGGTCCGGGCCGCCGGGGCAGCCGGTCTCGGCGAGGACGCGCCCGTCCGGAGAGAAGGCCACCTGGCCGCTCCCGTGCCGCGCGCCGCCCTGGCGCTGGAAATCCTGGTAATCCCCGAAGCCGCCCAGGTACGCGACCTCGGCGCCCGAAGCCGGGTCGTAGACCTCCAGGCCGCGCGCGAGGCCGCCGACGGCCAGGAGCCGGCCGTTCGGCGAGAACGCCAGGGAGGACATCCAGCCTCCCGGGCGGCGGCTGACCCACTTGCGGGGCTTGCCGCTCGCCGCGTCCCACACCCAGACCCGGTTCTCCGCCGGATCGCCCGGCCGGCCGCCTCCGCAGGCGGCGATCGATCTGCCGTCGCGCGACATGGCCACGGCGGACAAGGACATGCCGGCCTTGAGGGTCTGGACCGTCTTCCAGGCCCCGGTATCCCAGATGCGCACGGTCTTGTCCCAGCTGGCCGAGGCCAGGCGCGACCCATCCCGGGACAGGCTCAGCCCTTTGATGGGGCCCTGGTGTCCGTCGAGGGTCCGGACGAGCTCCTGGGAGAGCAGGTCCCAGACCTTGATGCGGTGGCGCTTGACGCCGGAGCGGCTGTCGCAGGCTCCGATGAGGAGCTTCCCATCCGTGCTGAAGAGCACCGCGTAGGTCCGGGTATACTCCGGGTCCGAGTCGCCCTCGCTGAACCGCTCCGCGAAGGTGCGCAGGACCTCGCCCGTCGCGGCGTCGAGGATCTTGAGGCTGTCCTCGCCGGCGACGGCCAGCAGGGACCCGTCCGGGGAGAAGGCCATGGAGTGGATGAGGTACTCGAATCGGTCCGTAGAGAAGATCGGCGGGGATGCCTGCGGTCCAGGCTGCTCGGCAGGCGGCGCGGCGGCCAGGACGGCCGAGGCGGCGAGGGCGAGGACCGGAAGCAGCGCGGACATGTGAGGTTGCCTGGCGCCGGCCCCCGCGGGCGCCGGCCAGCGCCATGATACAACACGCGGAGCCCGGATACCAAGCCTCGGCGGCCGGCGGGGCATTTGACCGGCGGACCGGCTCCCTGGGCGGCTGCTAAGCGGGACCGCCGCCCGGGCGCCGAGCTTTGGCGGTGGCCGGCTGGGCGGGGGTCAAGGCCCCGATCCGCCGCAGGAAGGCGGCGAGGCGCTGGGCGGCGAGAAGACTGCCCGCGGGGTCCAGATGGAAGTCGCCCCGCGCCACATTGTGGCGCAGCCGGATAGTGCTGACATCGATCCAGGGCATCCCGCAATCCCGCATGATCCGGCGGAACTCTTCCTCCCCTTCTCGGCCCGGCAGCCCCGCGATGTCCGGGATCCTGCCGACCACGAGGGCCACGGGGCTGGCTCCCGACAGGCCGCGGGCGGTTCGGGCCAGCAGGCTGTAGCGGGCCTTCATGACCGGGGCGGGGACCGGCGCGGCCTGGCCGAAGCCGCAACTGGAGGCGATCCGGCACGCCAATCTCAAGCTGTAGACGTTCTGGAAGAGCCAGGTCTTGATCCGCATGGTCCTGCGCGCCGACGCCGGCAGGAGACGCTCGCGGAAATCCTCGCGCTCGACGCTCACTATGACGAGGTCCGGCTGCCAGCGGCTGGCGAAGACGCGCAGCTGCTCCAGGTGGTCGTCGATTTCGGTGTTGGGGATGCCGAAGTTCAGCACCTCCGCCTCGGGCGCGTCGCTCCGCTTCAGGATGGCCTGGAGATAGGCGGGGATGGTGTGCTCTTCCCCCACGCTCATGCCGAAGACGAAAGAATCACCGATCATGGCTATCCGGGGCCCGCGCCCCGGCCTGCGCAAGGGCCGTTCCGGTCCCCGGAAGCCCTGGCTGTTGACTTCGTGCTCGACGGGCGCGGGCGGCAGGAGCCCCGAATTGTGCATCACCCGGGCGGAGGGTCTCAGCGCCACGCGGCGGCCGTCAGCCGGGGAGAAATCCACGAGCGAGAGCGCGGCGAAGTTGCCCAGCGCGAAACGGAGCAGGAGTTCGACGGCGAGGAAGGCGGCGAAGAGCGTGGCGGCGCACGCCGCCAGCGCCCGGCCTCGGCGCGGCGCGGCGGAGACTCCTCGCACGGCCGATTGATCGACAACTGGGCCCACTTGTATAGAATATAGCAGGAAACGGCGGCAAATCAAGTGCCGGTCTTGAGCCGCGCTCTCGTCGCGCGCTGCGTCAGTCTCCCACGGCCCGGCACGCGGACCTGCTGAAGTCCGCCCAGAGCGGCCGGCATTCGGCGGCGCTGCGGGAGATCGCGGCGCGGCACAGCGCGGAATCCCCGCATGACCCTGCGCCGCCGGAACGCGCCGCCGAGAAGAGGGCGCGCTTGTCCCGGCAATAGGCCGCGCTCCAGGGCTCCGGGGCCCCAGCGCAGCGGGCGGCCTCGCCGATGACCCCTTCCGTATGCGCCTGGCACCAGCGCAGGAAGTCCCGCCGGGCCCCCCGGTCCGCCTGCCGGCGCAGCCGCCGGACCAGCGTCCGGCACAGGCCCCGCGTCGCGCCGGTCCGGAACGCCGAGACGTAGAGCCCGCAGAGGGGCGCGATGTCGGCCGGTGCGAAGCTCCCCTGGGCCGCGAAGTACTCGGCGCAGAGCTCGGGCGCGCGCGCGTCGCCCAAAGACAGCGCCCGCACCAAGGAGAAATCCCAGTATTCCATCAGGCAGTCCGTCCGGTCGGTCGGGTCGAGCCAGCCGCCGAGGCGGGGGGTCCCTCCGGAGGCGTCAGCCAGAGCGGCGCAAGCCTGGGGCGCTCCCGCGGCGACCGCCTCGCACGCGACCGCCTTGACGGCCAGGGCTTCGGCGGAGACGGCCGGCGGAGCCTGGGACGGCGCGTCCGGCGCCGCGGCGGCCGCCCGGGCGCAGAGCCGGTCGAGCTTGGAGCCCGGCGCGGCCGATCCCGGCTGGACCGGGACGGATGGACGCCGCCCAGACCAGAGGGCGAAGACCAGGGCGGCCGCCGCCAAGCCGATCCAGCCCGCGCGCCTCCCAGCCGTGCTCCGGTTCCGCATGTCAGCGGAAGCGCCGCTTGGGCAGCGCGCCCCGGATGACCGGCCGCGGCCCCATGGCCGCCATCTCGCGCAGCTCCAGCCACTCGTCGCGCAGCATCGCGGCCAGCTCGAAGTCCAGGTTCTCGGCCGCCTCGCGCATGCGCGACTCGATCTCCGCGGCCAGGTCCGGGATCTCCTTGGCCGAGAGCGGCTTCTCGGTGCGCCGCAGCACCTCCAGGCCCTGCCTCTTGGCCGTGGTCTGGAACTCCTCCAGGTCCGAGACCGCCTTCACGATGGTGCGCGGGGTGATGCCGTGCTCCTGGTTGTGGGCGAGCTGCTTGCGCCGGCGCCGGTCCATTTCCGAGAGTGCCCGGCGCATGGAGCCCGTGCGCTCGTCCGCGTAAAGGATCACGGAACTGCCCACGTTGCGCGCGGCCCGGCCCGCGATCTGGATCAGGGTGGTCTCCGAGCGCAGGAAGCCTTCGTGGTCCGCGCCCAGGATCGCCACCAAAGACACCTCGGGCAGGTCCAAGCCCTCGCGCAGCAGGTTGATGCCCACCAGCACGTCGAACTTGCCCGCGCGCAGGTCGCGCAGGATCTCGATGCGCTCCAAGGACTCGATGTCGCTGTGCAGGTAGCGCACCCGCAGGCCCTTCTCGCTGAGAAAGCGCGCCAGGTCCTCGGCCGTGCGCTTGGTCAGGGTCGTGACCAGCGTCCGCTCCTTGCGCTCCACCCGGCCTTGGACGCGCCGGACCAGGTCGTCGATCTGGCCCGCGCTGGGCACCACCAGGACCTCCGGGTCCACCAGGCCCGTGGGCCGGATGACCTGCTCGGCCACCTCGCCCTTGGCCTTCTTGAGCTCGTAGGGGCCCGGGGTCGCGGACACGTAGATCCTCTGGCCTGCCAGGGCCTCGAACTCCGCGAACTTCAGCGGCCGGTTGTCCAGGGCCGAGGGCAGGCGGAAGCCGAAGTCCACCAAGGTCTGCTTGCGCGAGCGGTCGCCCTCGTACATCCCGTTGATCTGCGGGATGGAGACGTGCGACTCGTCGACGACCAGCAGGTAGTCCGGGGGGAAGAAGTCGAGCAGGCAGAAGGGCCGCTCCCCGGCCGGCCGGCCGGAGAGGTGCCGCGAGTAGTTCTCGATGCCGTGGCAGAAGCCCATCTGCGCGAGCATCTCCATGTCGTAGCGCGTGCGCTGCTCCAGGCGCTGCGCCTCCAGCAGCTTGCCCCGCGCCTTGAAGTCCGCGAGACGGTCCTTGAGCTCCGCTTCGATGGCGGCCAGGGCCGTCTCCAACTGCGGGCCCGGGGTGATGAAGTGCTTGGCCGGGTAGACCCACTCGCGCTGCAGGGACTTCAGCTTGTCCCCGGTCAGCGGGTCGAACTCCGTCAGGGCCGTTACGCCCTCGTCGCCCAGCTCCACGCGCAGCGCCGTCTCCATGTAGGCCGGGAAGATGTCCACGAT
>JAQUNT010000032.1 GCA_028717525.1 Elusimicrobiota bacterium | reverse complement strand
TCTACTGCAAGCTGCTTGCCAGGCAGCCAAGTGTTTCCACCCGACTTTGGCGGCAATATCGCGGCTCGCCTCCAACTCTTGGGACCATATGGTGCGGAGCCTCTTTATGCTAACTCCCTTCTCATCATTAAACGGATTCTCGCGTGCCACTTCATCCAGGGCCTCTGGTGATGGCGCGTATTGATCTAGGGGAATAATGGCGACGTGTCGATACGACTCTACCGGCCCGGACCATACGTAGCCATCCGCGTAGTCTGCCAAACGGACTGTCGGGTGACCATAAGAATAGTACTCAGTCGCTCCAAAGGATAGGTCCGCCATGGGGGTCCCGAGGATGTCAAAGCCGATTGGATGCCCGACCTTTGTAGCGGCACAGTCCAGTCTGCCGCCGAGGGGCAAACAGTATGATGTTTCCCTCCAATCGCCACACCAGATTGGTTTGTGAAGCGCGATGAGAAAGACCGCTTGACCGTATCGCCGCCACAAGATGTTCCCCATACGATCCATGTAGCTCGTTGCCCTGCCCGAATCATCCAGCTCCGCTTGGTGATATCGCGTGAATGCATGATGCATGCCGCAGTAGACTACGATGCCGCGCCGCGATTGAGCCAGGTGCTTAGAAACCAAGTCAGCCATGAAGCCATCGTAACTAATCCCTTTTGGCAGAAGGGTATCACGCCAGTCAGATCCCGGTCCAATGGCGACGATGGCAATGCTCCGAGCTGCCTTGCGGTTGGCCGCCCACGCTGCATGCAAGATGTCTCGGTAGCCTTCATAAGGCCACTCGGCGGAACGCATTATCGAATTAGCGGTTTCAAGCGACCAGTTCGGCGCGGTGATTAGTGCACTGATTCGGGCTTGTTCGCTGGCCGGGAACACCTCCACGGCCATGTCGATGTCTGCGTCTTGCAGGAGCGGCACTAGGGCGGAAATGAGAGCCGCATCCTGCTGGATTCGATGGCCCTCGCCGATTATCGTGATGTGGTGACTGGCTGCCCGAGACATGGTGTATTTCAGCGGTATCTCGGACTGATCCTGCAAGAAGGATTCGATGCTGGGCTTGCCGTCCAGTTGGGTAGCTTGCGTCGGAGATGCGGCGATCGGGCAGCAGGTTGCCCCTAGCAGCAGGGCAGCGCAACACCGCCCTTGCCAACTGTCTTGTCCAATACGATGGTTATGCATTTTCGGCTGACATTACGCAACCATATCAACATATCAGTCTGCTGACCTGTACTTTACTGGGCCGGCCGGACTCTCGTTTTCAAATTCTACTTTACAGGCCTATCTCAAGCAAGGCGGATTCGCTTTTCCACTATGTGCGAAGCCGCAGGCTCGGACAGCCTTTCGTATGACAGCAATGCATGAACAGCGCTAGCACCGACCAGGGCCCTGGAGCTTGTCAGCCGGGCTGACGACCCCTTTGCCGCTGCGATTGAGATGGGAAGCCAGAAGGCGGATGCTTGATGTTGTACCCGAGCTTCAAGGTCACAATCTCGGGATTTCAAGTTGTCAAACTCAGTCCTAGTCAGTTGAAACATGAAATCCGGCGGAAAGCGGATGATATTGCGCTTGCAGATGCGGCGTTCGATGCGTTCGGACGGGATGAGAGAGCCCATACTAAAGATACGATTGGGAACTGAGAAAGTTCCCTTAAGAAAGGAGCGCGGCCAGCCGCGCCCACGGAGGGCCCGTCGAAAATGATAGGATGGTCGCCGCGCGGAGGCACCATGACCCGCAAGACCAAGCGCCCGGCCGGCAGCGCCCGCATCTCCAAGCCCCAGTACTACCTCAACATCGCCAAGGAAGTGGCGCGCCGCAGCACCTGCCTGCGCCGCCACTACGGCGCGGTCATCGTCAACAACGACCAGATCGTCTCCACCGGCTACGCGGGCGCGCCGCGCCGCACCGCCAACTGCACCGAGATCGGCTCCTGCGTGCGCGAGGAGCTGGGCGTGCCCAAGGGCGAGCACTACGAGTGGTGCCGGGCCGTGCACGCGGAGCAGAACGCCGTCATCCACGCGGCGCGCTTCGACATGATCGGCTCGACCCTGTACCTGGTGGGCGTCTCGCCGCAGACCGGCGAGGTGGTGGAAGGCGCCGAGCCCTGCCGCATCTGCAAGCGCATGATCATCAACGCGGGCATCGAGGCCGTCTATATCGAGACCGCGCCGGGCCGCTTCCGGGTCCAGCGCGCGGCGGATTGGATCAAGAGCAACCTCAACGAGCTCAAGAGGGCCCGGGGCCGCTGGCTGCCGGTCATGCCCAAGGGCTACTGATGCTCCCCAGCCTGGCCCTGGCGGTGCTGGCGGCAGCCTCGGCCCGGGCCGCGGGCGCGCCCCAGCCGGCGCTTCCCGCCGATTACCTTCAGGTGCCGCTGACCGCCCAGGCCACCAACTACTCCTGCGGGGCCGCCGCGCTGGGCGCCATCATGCGCTACTGGAAGGTCTGGGACGAGAACGAGACGGCCCTCTACCCTCTGCTGAACACCACCCCGGAGGAGGGGACCCACCCGGCGTCCTTGGTGGCCGCGGCCCGGCGCTTCGGCCTGGAGGCCCGCCTGCGCGAGGGGCTGGATCTGCCGGACCTGGCCGAGGCCCTGCGCCGCGGCCAGACCGTGATCCTGGACATCGAGGCTTGGCCGGACCAGGACCCGACCCCGGATGATTGGAGCGACAACTGGGAGGACGGACACTACGTGGTCCTGGTGGGGATGGACCGGGATTTCGTCTACGTGATGGACCCTTCCACGCACCTGGGCTACGGCTACATCCCGCGCGCGGAGCTCCCGGGCCGCTGGCACGACTATGAGACGGAGAAGGGCAAGCGCCGGGAGTACCGGCGGATGGGGATACTGATTTCCGGGAAGGAGCATCTGGCGGGCTTCCCCGCGCCCTTGCAGCGGGTGAGATAGGAGGCGATATGAAGCGAGCGATCATGGCTCAGCTGGCCCTGGCCCTGGCGGCCGCGGCCTGGGCGGGCGATAAGCCGAAGGAAGCGGGGACCGAGCAGGCGGTCAACAAGGTGGACGCCGTGGCGCAGCCGAGCCAGGTAGAGATCGCGGCGGGGGAGACCTTCGAGATCAAACTGCCCTGCAACCCGACCACGGGCTACAATTGGGAGCTCCAGAGCATCAATCGCAAGATCGCGGCGCCGACCGGGCCGGTGGAGTTCCGGCAAAGTCCGGCCCAGCCCGGGATGGTGGGGGTCGGCGGGACCTGCGTCCTGGCCGTCAAAGGGGTCAAGCCGGGCAAGACCAAGGCGGTCCTGGTCTACCGAAGGCCTTGGGAGAAGAAGGAAAAACCGGCCCAGATTTTCAAGGCCGAGATCAAGGTCCTGCCCAAGAAGCAAGGCCCCGGCTCCGGCGCCCTGCCGGCCCGCACCCATTCTGACACCGACTGACAGCCTCGGACAAGACGAGTATTGCCTATCTGGGTAGCGTCTCCTGCCCTGATTAGTACGCCAGCGCTAGGTTGCGGCAGGAGCGGTACTCGATGTATCTGAAAGTCTGGTGCGCACTCCCCGCTGCTGACCGCCCGGCGGGTGATGCAGCCCGTCCCCCCTGCGGCTCCCCCATTGACGCTCCCGCACAAACATAAGTCGTCCGGACTCATGAAGCCCGCGGCCCGAGCTCCTGGTCGAGTCTCTGCCGGGTGGGCGGAACGGCGCTCTCCAGAGCCGCGAGCAGTTCCCCGGAGCCTTCCAGAGTCCCGGAGCGCGCCAGCGCCTCTAGTCGGGCGGAGATCTTCCGCAGCGCGGCGGCTCCCACGTTGCCGGAGGCTCCCTTGAGCGCATGGGCGTTGTCTTGGACGGCCTTGATGTCGCCCGCGGCCGCGCCCGCTTTGAGCTTGGCGAGGAGGCGCGCCGAGCTGTCCAGGAATTCGTGGATCACATCGGCGACCAAGGCGGCGTCCTCGGGCCCGGCGAGCTCCCGAAGCTTCTGGAGCGGCTCGGGGTCGAAGTCGACGTCCCAGCGGGCGATGGCGGCGCGCAGGGCCTCGATGCTGACGGGCTTGGCGATGTAGTCGTCCATGCCCGCGGCCAGGCACTTCTCGCGGTCGCCTTCCAGGGCGTTGGCCGTCATGGCCACCACCGGGGTGTGCCGGCGGCCCTCCTCCCTCTTGCGCAGCTCGCCGGCAGCCGTGAAGCCGTCCATCTCCGGCATCTGGCAGTCCATGAGCACCAGGTCGTAGGGGAAGCGCTGGAGGGCTTCCAGAGCCTCCAGGCCGTTGGCGGCCGTATCCGCCTCGTAGCCGAGCTTCTTGAGCTGGAGGAGGGCCACTTTCTGGTTGACGGGATTGTCCTCGGCCACGAGTATCCGGAAGAACTTCCGCATCGCGGCTTCCTGGGACCGCACGACGACCGGCCGGCGCTCGTCGGCGGCAGACGGCACGCCTCCCATGACGCGCCTGAGGCAGTTGAAGAGGAGGGACTGCCGGACCGGCTTTGGGAGGCATTCCGCGATCCCCGCCGCCTGGAGCTCCTCCGGCTTGAAGGACTGGCCGATGGAGGACATCATGACCAGCGGCAGTCTCGCGAGCGCCGGGTCCGACCGGATGGCCCGCGCCAGGGCCAGGCCGTCCATCTCCGGCATCTGCATATCCAGCAGGACGAGCTGGCAGGGCCGCCCCTCGGATGCCCCGGGCCGCAGCGCCCTCAGGGCCTCCTCGCCGCTGGGCACCGCCTCGGATTCCACCTTCCAGGAGGCGAGCTGGCGGACCAGGATCTCCCGGTTGGCGGCGTTATCGTCGACGACCAGCGCCCGCAAGCCCGCGAGTTCTCCCGGGGGCGGCAGCGGCGCCGAAGACGCCGGCGCCTCCAGAGGGAGGGTGAAGAAGAAGGTGGACCCCTGGCCGGGCCGGCTCTCGACTGCGATGGAGCCTCCCATCAGCTCGACGAGCTTCTTCGAGATGACCAGGCCCAGCCCGGTCCCGCCGTACTTGCGCGTCGTCGATGAGTCCGCCTGGGAGAAGGACTGGAAGAGGCGCCGCTGGCCCTCGGGCGAGATGCCGATCCCGGTGTCCTTCACCTCGAAGCGGATGCTGGTCCGCGCCCCGCTCTGCCCCGCCTGGGAGATGCGCAGGACGACCTCGCCCCGCTCGGTGAACTTGACGGCGTTGCCCAGGAGGTTCAGGAGGATCTGCCGGACGCGCCCGGCGTCGCCGCGCAGGACCGCGGGGGTCCCCGGCTCCACGGACAATGCCAGCTCGAGCCTCTTCTCGTGGGCCCGGGGCGCCACGAGCTCCAGCGCGATGTCGGCCGTCTCCCTCAGGTCGAAGTCCACGGCCTCGATGCTGAGCTTGCCCGCCTCGATCTTGGAGAAGTCCAGGATCTCGTTGACGATGTCCAGGAGCGTTTCGCCGGCGGTGTTCACCGTTTTGGCGTAATCACGCTGCTGGGCGCTCAGCTCCGTGCCCAGGAGCAGCCCCGTCATCCCGATGATGGCGTTCATCGGCGTGCGGATCTCGTGGCTCATGTTGGCCAGGAAGTCGGCTTTGAGGCGCGCGTACTCGACCGCCGCGTCGCGGGCCTGCGCCATCGCGGCCTCGGCCCGCTTGCGCTTGGTGATGTCCAGGAACGTCACCACGGAGCCGATCACGGCGCCGTCCTTGCGCTGCGGATAGGACCAGTATTCGGCCGGGAAGCTGGTGCCGTCGGCCCGCCAAAGGACCTCGTCGTCAACGTGGCTGCCCACGCCTTTTTGGAAAGCCCGGAATATCCGGCATTCCTCGACCGGGAAGGGCGAGCCGTCCGGACGGGTGTGGTGGATCAGATCGTGCATGTTCTTGCCGAGCAGTTGGTCAGGGCGTTCATATCCCGCTAGGCGCACGCAGGCCGGGTTGCAGAAGGTGCAGCATCCCTTCAAGTCGATGCCGTAGATGGCTTCGGCCGTCGAATCGAGGAGGAGGCGGAACTGCTCCTCGCTCTCGCGCAGGGCGTCCTGGGCTTGCTTGCGTGCGGTGATGTCTTCCTTGACGGCCACGAAATTGACCACGGCGCCCTGGGCGTTCTTGAGCGGCGCGATGATGGCCTGCTCCCAGAACAATCCGCCGTCCTTCTTTTTGTTGAGGAGCTCGCCGCGCCATTCCCGGCCCGACAGGATGGTCTCCCAGAGCCGCTGGTACACCTCCCGCGGAGTCTTGCCGGCTTGCAGGATGCGCGGGTTCTTCCCCCGCGCTTCTTCAAGGGAGTAGCCGGTGAGCTGGGTGAACTTCGGATTGACGTACTCGATCGCGCCCGTCTGGTCCGTGATGACGATCGAGGCGGGGCTCTGCTCCACGGCGATGGAAAGCTTCTTCAGCCGGGCTTCCGCCTCCTTCCGCTTGGCGATATTGACTCCCACTCCCAGAAACCCCGTGATCGCGCCGGCCTGGTCTTTGAGCGCCGTCGTGATGAGCTCGACGGGGAACTGGCTGCCGTCCTTGCGGACATAGGTCCACTCCCGGACATCGAAATGCCCCTGCCGGGCGGATGCAACGAACACGTCGAAGCCCCGGATGGGCCGGCCGAGCTCCGCGCCCAGCTCCCGGGCGCGGGTCGCGACCTCGGATTCCAGGTGGATCGCGGCCGGCGTCTTCTTGCCGACCACCTCGCCCGCCGCATAGCCGAGGAGCCTCTCGGAGCCCTTGTTGAAGAGGGTGATGAGGCCCTGCGTGTCCGTCGCGATGATGGAAATCTGGGAGGCCCCATCCAGGACGCCCTGGAGCTGCGCATGCGCGTGCGCGAGAGCATCTTCGGCCGCCCGACGCTTGCCCAGGCCCCAGAGAACGGAGATAAAGGCCCCGACGACGAATAAGAACACCACCAGGAACGCTGCGGTCCACAGCCTCTCCGATCGCATCGCTCCCATCTCCGTCACCAGTCCCCATCTCTGGAGTTCGTCGCGCTCAGCCGCCTGCAAGCCCGCGATGACCGCGCCGATCTCGGCGGTCAACCGGGTCCCTCTGCCTGTCAATAACAGATTCTGCGCGGCCGTGAAGCCCCTCTCGCGGCGGGCGCTGATCGTCTCAAAAAAGGCGGCCCGCCGCCGCGCCACCAGCCCCTTCAAGGCTTCCAAGCGCTTGAGGTGGTCCGGGTGATCCGTCTCGTGCTGCGCCAGAGTCAGACTCGCGAGCCCGCGGTCGAGCTCCTGGAAGGCATCCCTATAGGGCCGCAAGGCTTCATCCTGGCCCGTGATGGTGAAGGCCCGAACGCTGGACTCCGCGGCTGAGACCAGCGCCCGGATCTTTTCGGATTCCGCGATCGATTCCTGGATATGCGCGACGTGGTTCTCCGCCTCGCTCCACTGGTGCAGAGTCCGGTACAGGAGGCTCCCCAGGGAGCCCAGCAGCAGGACCAAGATCCCGACTCCCCAGGCGCCGAATCTCAGGTTGGGATTGGATTTCATGATGAGGCTTCTCCAGTCGCTGTTGTGTCCCCTGCCGCTCAGGGCCCGGAGTACCAGGAGCCGGGCGCGAAGCCGGCTCGGGCGACCGGGCTGAAGCGGCCTTCCATGTCGAAATGGAATACCCCGGTGGGGCTGATGTTGGCGTTGTCCGCCACGATGCGGCCGTAGATGACCTGGTTCACGGAGATGGCCGCTTGGCGGGCCTCGATCACGGCGCGGATGGGGACCGTATTCGACAGCGAAATCGTGATCCGGCTCTGGCCGTAGAAGTTGAGCGCCCCCGGATAGCCCGAGGCGTTGAGGACCTGGCCGTTGATCGTGGCGTCGCCGTTGAGGTAGATGTTGACCGGCGCGGAGCTGGAGGCGTTGACCTGCAAAGTCCCGTCCACCGTCATCCCGTTGAGGTAGTAGTTGCCCGGCGCCATGGCCGCGGTCACGCCGACCCCCACGGTGAGGAGCTTCTTGCTCGCGTTGTAGACCGAGGCCGGAGATATGGCGGCGTTGTTGTTGGAGTTGACGTAAGCCGAGCCGTCGTGGAACGGCAAAGTGTAGGTGTAGGTCGCCAAGGCGACGCTCCCCTCGATGGCCGCCGGCTTGGGGCTCGCGCCCTGCTGGTAGACCACGCTGCCCCGGACCTTGATCCCGCTGGCGTCCTTGACGTTGACCTGCGCGTTGGACCAGATGTTGGCGCCGAAGCCGAAGGTCGTCGGGTTCAGGTCGATGGTGGAGTCGTAGGCGTCCATGAAGCCGTCCACCTTGAAGATGCTCTGCGATAGGCTGGCGAAGCCCGGGTTCAAGGCCTTGTTCGAGCCGCTGAAAGACACGGTGCCGCCCGCGTAGCGGTGCGCCCGGCCGATGATCGCGATCGGCGCGGAATAGCCCCGGGACAAGAGCGTCACCGGGGTCCCGGTGCCGACCGTGACGGTGTAGAAGCCTCCGGCGAAAGGCTTCTGGTTGAAGCCCGCGTTCCAGGCCGGGGACTGCCGCAGGTTGCAGAGCGCGTCCTCCAGGCCCGCCTCGGCGATGGCCTGGGCCTGGGCCGAGCGCATGAAGAAGATGGACTCGACGGTCTGGGCCCGGGCCAGCCTGTAGGTCGCCGCGGCCAGGATGGCGAAGACCGCCATGCAGACGAGGCTCATGACCAGCCCGGAGCCGCGGCGCCGGGTCACGGGTGGTTCCTCATTCCGGCGCCGGAGAAGAACTTGTAGTTGCGCGATTGTCCGCGGGTCTGGAACTGGAGCAAGGCGGTGGCCATGAGCGCCGAGGCGGGCGCGGTGGAGACGATGATGGTGCCGGCGGAGTCGAGGTTGTAGTAGTCCACCTGCAGCGCGGTGGCGGCCTTGGCCTGCTCCAGCGCCCCGCCCGCCGTGGCCCGCAGCAGGACGCTGCCGTCGGAGTAGTACTGCAGCCCGGAGCCGCCGCAGACGAGGTCCAGCTTGGCCGCATCGAGCGAGGCCGCCGTGGAGGCGCCCATCGCGGCCGGCAGCATCCCCTGCCGCCAGCCCTCGCCGAACAGGGCCCGGCGCGCCTGGTAGAGGACGAGAGTCTGGCGCATGCCGTAGTTGTACGCCTTCATCCCCGCCGAGAAGAGCGCGCTCAGCACCAGCACGGCGGTGCCCAGCAGAGCCACGCCGATCGCGGTCTCCACCAGCGTCACTCCCGGTCGGCTCGCTTTCATCGGTTGGCCAGCAGGGCGTCCAGGCAGACCGGGCGCATCTTCCCGCCGGAGACGCAGACCGTGACCTGCTTGCGGTCCGTGGGCCCCGCGGAGGGCGCGCCGGCCTCCGTCAGATAGCCCACGGAGACCGAGCGCCTGTAGGTCTCGAAGCTGGCCACGGGGCGCATCACCGGGTCGAGCGGCGCGGCCTCCTGCCAGCCGTTGAAATCGTCGGCGTCGTCGAAGGCGCGCTTGTCGCCCGCGGTCTCCCCGGAATCGGGCCCCAGGACGGGGCTGCCGCTGGGGACCGCCTCGGGCGGGACGGGGGTGAGCTCGTCCCAGCGCCGCAGGCGCACCTCCTCGAGGAGCTCCTGCGCCAGATGGGTCGCGGTAGCCACGCGCTCCGTGGCCTTGTTGGCGCGCACCGAGAGCAGGAAGACCGGGACCAAGGCCACCACGGCCAGCCCGAGGACGAGGTAGGTCATGGAGGCTTCCACGAGCACGAAGCCGCCGCGGCCGCGCATCAGATCCCTTGGCCCAGGCTGAAGATGGGCAGCAGGACCGCGACCGCGATGCCGGCGACCATGAGGCCCAGGATGACGACCGTGATGGGCTCCAGGGCGGTCAGCATGTCGCGGATGGCGCTGTCCACCTCGCTCTCGTAGAAGTCGGCGATCTTTTGGAGGGTCTCGGGCAGCGAGCCGGTCCGCTCCGCGTTGGCCACCATGCCGGACACCTCGTCGGGGATGTAGGCCGAGAGCTTCAGGGCGGAGGCCAGGCCTTGCCCGGAGGCGGCGCTCTGATAGACCTTGGCGATGACGCCGTCGAAGACCACGTTGCCGGCCGAGCGCCGGGCCAAGTCCAGGGCCTTGAGGATGGGGACCCCGCCGGCCACCAGCGCGGAGAGCGTGCGCAGGACGCGGGTCAGGATGAGGGCGCGCGTCAGGGGCCCGATCACCGGCAGATCGAGCGCCCAGCCGTCCACTCTCCGGCGCCAGGCCGGATCGCTCATCCTCCCGGAGGCCTGCCACCAGGCCGCCAGGCCCGCGAGGACGTAGAGGATCCACCAGGCGCGCAGGTGCGCGCTCAGGGCCAGGAGGGCGCGGGTCGGCCAGGGCAGGGCCATGTCGAACTGCGCGAAGACCTCGGCGAAGGTAGGCAGGATGAAGACCACCAGGAAGGCGACGACGCAAACCGAGGTGACCATCACGATGACGGGGTAGAGCATGGCCGATTTGACCTTGTGGCGCAGGTCGCGGCGGAAGTTGATGTAGGCCGAGAGGCGCTCGAGCATCAGCGGGAGATTGCCGCCCGCTTCGCCGGCGGCCACCAGGCTGACGTAGACCTCGTCGAAGGCGCCTGGAAAGCGCGAGAAGGCCGCAGACAGCGTCCCGCCGGCGCGCACCGCGCGGAAGACATCCACGATCATGGCCCGGAACGTCGGGTCGGCCTGCTGGCGGGCCAAGCACTGGAGCGTCTCCAGGATCGGCAGGGCGGTGCGCACCATGATGGTGAACTGGGTGGTGAAGACCGAGACCGCGTCGATGCTCACCTTGGCGCCCGCCAAGGCCCCCGCCAAGGCGGCGCGGGACGGCTCGGCCGGGGCGGGCGCGGCGGCCGGCATGGCCAGGCCCTCATCCGTCACCCGCTTGGCCTCCATCAGGAACAGCCCCTGCTGGAGGAGGATGTCGGCCAGATGCTTGGCGTCCCGGGCCCCCGAGCGGCCCTCGGTGGTGGCGCCTTTCGCGTCGATGGCCTTGAACTTGAACTGCGGCATCAGACCGCCTCCTCACGGGCCACGCGCAGCACTTCCTCGACCGAGGTCGCGCCCTGGGCCGCGCGGTCCAGGGCATTGGCGATGAGCGGGACCATCCCGGCGGCGCGCGCCTGGGTCCGGAAATCGTCGTGCGAGGCCTGGCGCAGGACCATCTCGCGCAGGGCCGGCGTCATGGC
>JAQUNT010000031.1 GCA_028717525.1 Elusimicrobiota bacterium | reverse complement strand
CGCAGTCGATCGAGAAGCTGGTGGCGGCCTTGGACAACGACATCCCGGAGCCCAAGCGGGCGACGGACCAGCCGTTCCTGATGGCGGTGGAGGACGTGTTCTCCATCACCGGGCGGGGCACGGTGGCCACGGGGCGCGTGGAGCGCGGCATGATCCACGTGGGCGACCCGGTGGAGATCGTGGGTCTCAAGGACGAGCCCACCAAGACCGTGGCCACGGGCCTGGAGATGTTCCGCAAGCTGCTCGACGACGCGCGGGCGGGCGACAACGTGGGCATCCTGCTGCGCGGCATCGAGAAGACCGGCATCGAGCGCGGGCAGGTGGTCTGCGCCCCGGGTTCCATCAAGCCGCACAAGAAGTTCAAGGCCAAGCTCTACGTGCTGAGCAAGGACGAGGGCGGGCGGCACACGCCGTTCTTCAAGGGCTACCGGCCGCAGTTCTACTTCCGGACCACGGACGTGACGGGAGCGGTGACGCTGCCCCCGGGCGTGGAGATGATCATGCCGGGGGACAACGTCGACATCGAGGGGGAGCTGATCACCCCGATCGCCATGGAGAAGGGCCTGCGCTTCGCGGTGCGCGAAGGCGGCCACACGGTGGGCGCCGGCGTGGTCAGCGAGATCATCAGCTGAGCCATGGCCGACAAACGCGTCATCATCACGCTCGGCTGCACGGTCTGCAAGGACAAGAACTACCATTTCCAGCGCGGCAAGAAGAAGGACTTCAAGCTGGAGCTGAAGAAGTTCTGCAAAGCCTGCGGCAAGCAGACCCCGCACAAGGAAGTTAAGTAGCCGTATGCCGGCGGCCCGTTCTGTTGGGGGTGTCGTCCAATTGGCTAGGACGGCGGTCTCCAAAACCGCTGATCTAGGTTCGAGTCCTAGCACCCCCGCAGGGTGCCGCAGTCTATCGAGGCGCTCATGAACATCGCCATACAATTCGTCAGGGAAGCCTACTACGAGCTGAAGAAATCCACCTGGCTCTCGCGCCAGGAGGCCGTGCAGTCCACCTACGCGGTCCTCCTCATCGTGATGCTCGTGGCCATCTACGTGGCCTGCATCGATTTCGTCCTCACCACCTTCCTCATCGGGCCCATCCTGGGCAGATAATATGACCACTCCCACTTCGCCGACATCAACTCTGGAACGCGGCTGGTACGTCGTGCATTGCCAGTCGGGCTGGGAGGACCGGGTCAAGACCGCCATCGAGACCAAGGTGGCCCTGGAGAGCCTCAGCGACAAGGTCTACAACGTGCTCATCCCCACCGAGGACGTGGTCGAGGTCAAGAAGAACCGCAAGAAGGTCTCCAAGCGCAAGTTCTTCCCCGGTTACGTGCTCATCGACATGAAGGTCGACGAGATCACCTACTGGCTGATCAAGGGCATCCCCGGGGTCAGCCATTTCCTGGGCGAGCCGCGCCCCACGCCGCTGCCCGAGTCCGAGATCCAGGGCATCATCGAGCTGTCGCAGTCCACCGCCGGCGGCAAGCCGCGGCCGGCCGTCCAGTTCGAGAAGGGCGAGGGCATCCGCATCATCGAGGGGCCCTTCCGGCACTTCACGGGCGTGGTCGAGGACGTCAACGACGCCAAGGCCAAGATCAAGGCCATGGTCACCATCTTCGGGCGCCCCACGCCGGTGGAGCTCGATTTCCTGCAAGTCGAGAAGCTGTAGTGGTCGAAGCCGAGATCCTGCCCCCGGAGCACGAGCCCCGCGTCCACGTGGCGGGGGCGCGCGCGCCGGGCTGGTTCGGCGCGGTCCTGGCCCTGCTCACGGTCGGAGCGGCCTTCGCGGTGGGCTTCATGGCCCTGTTCGGCCGGACCTTGGTCGCGGCCGTCGTCGCGACCTTGATCTGGCCGCTGCTGTTCAGTCCGGACTTCACGGCCTGGGTGTTCGGCGCCCGGCGCGTCGTTTTCTGGAAGATCGTGCTGCTGTTCCTCGCGGTGGACCTGATCGCGAGGCTTTTCCTGAGGAGAAACCTATGGCCAAGAAGATAAAGACCCAGATCAAGCTGCAGATCCCCGCCGGCGCGGCCAACCCGGCCCCGCCCGTCGGCCCGGCCCTGGGCCAGCATGGCGTCAACATCATGGATTTCTGCAAGCAGTTCAACGACCGCTCCCGGAAGATGGAGGCGGGCATGACCATCCCGGTGGTCATCACGGTCTACGAGGACCGCTCCTTTACCTTCATCACCAAGATGCCGCCCGTGGCCTCGCTCCTGAAGCGCGCCGCGGGCCTGGCCAAGGCCTCCGGGGAGCCCAACCGCAACACGGTGGGCAAGATCACCCTCAAGCAGGCCGAGGAGATCGCGACGCAGAAGATGCCGGACCTCAACACCAAGGACCTCAAGAGCGCCCTGCAGATGGTCAAGGGCACGGCGCGGTCCATGGGCATCCAGATCGAGTAGTTCGTAAGGCACATGACCGAGTCCAGCCCAGCTGGACGCCAGCAGGTCAAGGAGGCAGTATGGGCAAAAGGATCGTGAACGTCACCAAGGGCGTGGACCTCGCCAAGACGTATCCCCTCGAGGAGGGCGTGGCCCTGGTCAAGAAGTGCGCCACCGCCAAGTTCGACGAGACCGTGGAACTGCACGTGCGCCTGGGCGTGGACCCCAAGCAGGCCGACCAGCAGGTGCGCGGCACCGTGGGCCTGCCCCACGGCCTGGGCAAGTCCAAGAAGGTCGCGGTGGTCACCCAGGGCGAGAAGCAGAAGGACGCCACGGCGGCCGGCGCGGACCTGGTCGGCGGCGCCGAGCTCGTGGACCAGATTTCCAAGGGCTTCCTGGATTTCGAGGTGCTCGTGGCCACCCCGGACATGATGAAGGACCTCTCCAAGCTGGGCAAGATCCTGGGCCCCAAGGGCCTCATGCCCAACCCCAAGAGCGGCACCGTGACCATGGACGTGGGCAAGACCGTCAAGGAGCTCAAGGCCGGCCGGGTGGAGTACAAAGTGGACGACTACGGCATCATCCACGTGCCCGTCGGGAAGGCCTCCTTCGAGCCGCCGCGGCTGGTGGGCAACGTCAAGGCCGTGATGGAGGTGCTCATTAAGGCCAAGCCCTCGTCCTCGAAAGGCGTCTACCTCATGAGCGTGACCCTATCCTCGACCATGGGGCCCGGGGTCCGGCTCGACCCGTCCCAGAAGTTCTAGCGCGCGCCAAGACCGGCGGCCCAGACAGCTCAGGCTGTCTGGGCCGCCTCTTTATTGCTCGCCCCTCGATCGTTCTCTAGGACCCTTTCTGGATGATCAGGGTCTTGCGGTCGTCGGTCGCCCGCGCCGTGATCGTGAAGCCCTTGGCGTCCGTCTCGATGCGGATGCCCGAATCCACGTCCAGGAGGTTGGCCATGTCCCGCATGAAGGCGTCAGGGTCTCCGGAGAGCGGGGCCAGGGCCAGGAGGTCCCGGGCGTAAACGCCGAACTTGCGGTGATGGATGGTCTGGAGCTGGGCGATCTCCTGGATCCCCACGCGCGCGTACGCGATGTCCATGGCGCGCTGGTAGCGGGGCCCGACCACGTGCTTCCAGCCTACCAATCCCGCCAGGACCGCGATGCAGCCGACCGCGGCCAGCCGGACCAGCGGGCGGGCGCCCCCCGGCCGCGGCGGGTCCCGGACCACAAGGCTCCCCACCGCCAGGTCGTGCCAGCAGCGCCGCGCCGGGTTGAAGAGCGACCACAGGAAGCCCAGGTTCATGATCGAGCTCGCCACGTAGAGCGCGGAGCGGATGGCGGCGGCCCCGAGCCCCAAAGACACGCCCTCGCGGCCCACCACGCGGATGCCCAGCGCGGCCTTGCCCAAGGAGCGGCGGTCCTCGCAGGAGAGGTAGGCCTGGTAGATCAGGAAGAGGCCGGTCCAGAGCAGGGACAATGGGCCCGAGTAGGGGTTCAGGGCCACGGGATACTTCCAGGACATCAGCGCCAGCGTGACGTAGTAGCAGGCGACGAAGAGCGCGGCGTCCAGGCAGAACGCCACGACCCTTTCGCTGAAGGCCGCCAGCTCCTGCGGCTCGGAGCCCTCCGCGGAGGGCTCCTGGGGCTCCTGCGCCTCTTCCTGGCCGGGCTCTTCCATCGCCGCCGCCTTACTTGGGCTGCGCAGCCTTCTTCAGCAGCTCCTGCCGCCGCAGTTCGGCCGCACGGCTCAGATCCTCCGAGGTCGCGGGCTTGGTCGCCTGCGCGGAGTTCTTCGCCGCCCGGTCCTGGCACCAACCGGCCAGGTGCTTGCCCACGAACACGTCGACCGAGGCGGGGTTGCTGAACTTGACCTGGCCGACGCAGGCGTTCATGTTGGCGTCGTAGTAGGCGCCGCCCCCGGACCACTGCTCGGTGAAGTAGGCCTTGACCAGCTCCGGGGTCAGGTACTGGGCGAATTCCCCGGGCACGTTCTTCTTGGCCGCGCTCACGTCCTTCTCCCAGGAGTCGCGGATGGCCTCCACCCTCTGCGTGGCCTGGCCGCGCAGCAGGCGCTCGGCCCGCATCTGCGCCGCGTAGTTGGCGACCTGATTGTCCGTGGCGGCCTGCTCCACGGCCTGGATATCCCCTGGGAAGGGCTTGTCCAAAGCGGCCAGGGACTCGTCCCTCTTGGCATCCACCCGCTTCTGCGCCGCGGTCTTCTCGTCCGGGGTCATCACGCGGTTGTCGGTGATCGCCGCGGATTCCTTTTTCCAGTCCGACATGATCTTCTGGTACTTCTTGTCGTATCCCTTCTCCAGCTTCTGGCGCGCGGCGCTGTTCTGCGCGCTCTTCTCCTTGGCGTCCTCGCCCAGGCGCTTCTTATAGTCGGCCAAGGAATCCCCGCCGCCCGCCTTGCAGCCGGGCGTCCCGCCCAGCATGCCACCGGGGCCGAGCACGCCCTTGCTGGGCAGGTCCGGGGCCGGGACCTTGCCGTCCGCGCCCGGCGCCATCTCCGGGGTCAGGGCCTCCTTGAGCGCCGCCGCGCGGGCGGCGCGGAAGTCCCCGTTCAGGATGGCTTGGGCCTCCTTGGTGCCGACCAGCTCGGCCGCCTTGCCCGGAGCGTTCTGCTCCGTGACCTTGTCGATGTCCGTGTTGGGGAGCGTCTTGAGCTTCGCGCTGACCCCGCGCTGGTCCGTCGCGGTGAAGACCGTCTCCTTGGGGCCGGCCTGGGCCGTCACCGTGACCTGGCCCTGGGCGTCGGGCAGGTTCTCCTTCGCCCGCTGCTCGTTGAGCACCGCGGCCATCTTGCCGGCCAGGATGTTGGCGTTGGCGGTGAGCTTGGCCTGCCGCGCCTGCTCCGCCTTGCGGTCCTTGGCCTGCGTCTCGAGCCCGCCCACGGTCTCCTTGACGCTCTTGCCCTTCAGGGAAGCCTGCGCCCGCGCGAAGGACTTCAGCACCTGGGCGGTCTGCACGCGCAGGGCGTTGCGCATGATCGGGTCCAGGAAGCTCAGGATCGGCCGCTTGGACAGGTCCTTCTGGTTGTCGGGCTTGTCCATGTCCATGTCGGAGATGTTCTGCAGGGCCTTGAGCATGTCGTCGGCAGGCTCCGGCTTGCCGGCGAGCGCTCCGCTCAGGGATTCGATCAGGCTCGGGTTGACCGCCTTGGCGGGGGTCTTGGCCGGGGTCTCCGCCAGCCTCAGGTTCTTCTTCAGATCCTTGAACAGCTTGTATTGGATCAGCTGGGAGATCTGGTTGTTCAGGGCCACCAAGGCATTGTGGTAGTCCACGACCATCTGGCCCGGAGCCACGGCCTTGCCCTTGCCGTCGCTGAGCAGGTGGCCGAGCATCAACGCCCCCTGCGCTGGGTCGAGCTTGTCGGGCTTGGACTCCCCGGCTGCGAAGGTGGCTATGGAAAGCTTCTGCGCCTTGAGCACGGCGCTGTCCTTATCCTGCGCCGCCGGGACATGCACGGCCAAGGGCTGGTTCTCGACCTTGGTGATCACGCCCAGGGCCGCGGCCGTGGAGAGGACCGCCTCCCCGCTGCTGAGCGCCGCCTCCATCTTGGCGTCCACCTTGCCGAGCGCGGCTGCGGCATCGGCGAGGAGCTTCTTCTTATCCGCCTCCTTGGCGGCCAGATACGCGCTCTTGGCGGCTCCGTTGCGCGGGTTGCTGTAGTAGATGAGGGCCCACACCGCATGGTCGCACACCTTTACGTTGGCCCACTGGCCCAGGTCGGAGACCGCGGCGCTGCCCAGACCGGGGCACCGGGAGGGCGGTTCCGCCCAGAGGGGAGTCGATAGCGACAGCGCGGCCAGGACCAGGGCGATGCGTTTCATAAAGCCTCCAAAAAACACGACGCCGGCTCAAGCCCGAGGCAGGAGCCGACGCGCCAAGACAAGGCCTCGGGGTGCGTCTGGGGTCGGCCTATGTAGGAAGTGTAGGTCCAGTTCCCGGAATTGTCAAGCCTTCCGGGCTACTCGTCCTGGGAGTCCTTGACCCGGGGCGGGCAGCCGGCCGCCTGCCAGGCCAGGTAGGCCTGGATGAAGGGGTCGAGGTCCCCGTCCATGACCCCCTGGATCTGGGAGGTCTGGTGGCCGGTGCGCAGGTCCTTGACCATCTGGTAGGGCATGAACACGTAGGAGCGGATCTGGTGGCCCCAGGCGATGTCGCCCATGTTGTCGTAGTGCTTCTCCATGGAGGAGCGCTTCTTGTCCAGCTCGATCTGATAGAGCTTGGCCTTGAGCAGCTTCATGGCGTTGAGGCGGTTCTGCAGCTGGCTGCGCTCGACCTGGCAGCCCACCACGATGCCGGTGGGGATGTGGGTGATGCGCACCGCGGTCTCCACCTTGTTGACGTTCTGGCCGCCGTGGCCGCCGGCCCGGAAGGTGTCGAGCTTGATGTCCGAGTCCGGGACCTGGATGTCGATGTCCTGCTCGATGTCCGGCAGGACGTCCATTGATGCGAAGGAGGTGTGGCGCCGCTTGTTGGCGTCGAAGGGGGAGATGCGCACCAGGCGGTGCACGCCCATCTCGCTCTTGAGGTAGCCGTAGGCGCACTCCCCCCGCACGAAGGCGGTGACGGACTTGACCCCGGCGCCCTCCCCCTTGAGGATGTCCGTGATGGCGAACTCCAGGCCCCGGGCCTCGGCCCAGCGCGTGTACATGCGCAGGAGCATCTCGGCCCAGTCGCAGGCCTCGGTGCCGCCGGCGCCCGCGTGCAGGCTGACGATGGCGTCGTCCTGGTCGAACTCGCCGGAGAGCTTGAGGCGCGCGTCCATGTCCTGCAGCAGGCGCCGCGCCGCCTCCAGCCCTTTCTCGACCTCCTTGAGCTCGCCCGCATCCTCGGCCTCCTTGGCCAGGTCCAGGTGGGCGCGCAGGTCGCCCAGGGCCCGGTCGGCCTTCTCGTAGCCGGCCAGCTTCTTCTTGAGGCCATCGAGCTCCTTGGACTTCTTCTTGGCCAGGCTGGAGTCCTGCCAGAAGGCGGGCCCGGCAGCCTCGGTCTCGCGCTCGGCCACCTGCCGGCGCAGCTTGGGCAGATCGAGCAGCTTGGCGACCTGGCCCAGGCTGCCGGCCGCGGCCTCCAGCTTCCTCGCGGTCTCCTCGAAAACGGGGTCCATGAGCCTATTCTATGAAATTCGCCCGGGCCCCGGCCTCAGGCCGATGGCGATCAGGCCCGCGCCGGCCAGCAGGCACAGGGCCCCGAACCAGTCTCCTTGGCGGGCGTAGAAGGACCGGCTCGGGAAAGGGTCTCCCAGGGGCACCGCGGCCTCGAGGCGGCCGCGCGCGTTGAGGTCCAGCCGGGCCGTCACCACGCCCCACGGGTCGATGACGCCCGAGATGCCGGTGTTGCCGCTGCGCAGGACCGTGACCCGGTCCTCGATGGCGCGGCACATGTTCGCCGCGAAGTGCTGGTCGGGAGCCCAGGTGTCCTTGTACCAGCCGTCGTTGGTCACGTTGACCAGGAGGCGGGCGCCGCGCGCCGCGTCGGCCCGCGCCAGGCGCGGGAACATGGCCTCGTAGCAGATGCTGCCCGCGATCCGCCCCAAGGGGGTGTCGAAGAAGGGCTGCTCGGCCGCTCCGGCGGTCAGCCCCCCGAGCTGGTCGAGGATGCCGACGAACCGGCCCAGGAAGGGGAAGGGCTGGAACTCCCCGAAAGGCACGAGCTGGCGCTTGTGGTAGACCCCCGCCGCTTGGCCCGCGGGGTCCAGCAAGAAGGCCGAGTTGCGCATGTCCGCGCCCTGCTGGGACACCGCGCCCACGATCTGCCAGGCGCCCAACCTGCGGCCCCAGGCCGCGGGCTCCAGCAGGCCCTTGCCCGCCACCACGTAGGGCAGGCAGGTCTCCGGCCAGACCACCAGGATCGGGGCGGCGGCCCTGGGGGCTGCGAGCAGCTCGTCGAAGTTGGCCAGGATGGCGGTCGCGTGCGCGGCGTCGAACTTCTCGTACTGGTCCACGGCTGGCTGCAGCAGCTCCACGCGCGCCGCCGGCCCGGGCTCGACCGAGCCGCGTTGGGTCAGCGCGAAGACGCCGTAGCCCCAGGACCAGGCGAGCAAGGCCAGTACCGCGGCCAGGTTGGGCGCGGTCGCCGCGTGGCGCGGCCGCCCCCCGGACTCGGCCCAGGCCTGCTCCAGGGCCGCGTTGGCGGCCACGATCAGGAAACCCAGGAAATGCGGGCCGGCCAGGCTGGAGACCTGCAGCAGAGCCAAGTGGCGCCCCTGGGTGTACTCCAGGAGGTCCGTGCACAATCGGGGCGTCCAGCGCTCGCAGAAGAAGGTGACCGCGGTCCAGAGCGCGGCCCAGGCCCAGGGCCGCCAGACGGCGGGCCGGCCCTCCGCGAAGCGCCGGCCCAGAGCCCCGATCAGGCCCCAATTGAGGGCCAGGAAGGCGGCCAAAACCGCCCAGGCGGCGAGCCCGACCAGGACCGGCAGCCCGGCGAAGCGGCAGGTGCTGTAGACCCAGTAGAGGACCAGGCCGTGGTAGCCGAAGCCCGCGGCCCAGCCGATGAGCGCGGCGGCGCGCCAGTCCCGGCTGCCCCGCCAGAGCCAGAAAAGCGGGGCCAAGGAGAACCAGGCCAGCAGGCAGAGGCCGGGGCGGGGCAGGGCCAGGCCTGTGGCCGCCCCGCAGAGCAGGGCGGCGAGCATCCCGGAAGCCACGACTAGCGGTAGTACCGGTCCGGGTTGTAGATGAAGTAGAAATCGAAGGGGTCCAGCCGCGGCAGCGACACGTAGCGCTGTCCCTTCTCATCCGTTTTCTCGTCGAGCCAGAAGGGGGGCTTGGCGGGCTTGGCCTCGACGAAGTCCGGGTTCTTGATGAAGCCCGTCTCCTCGATCTCGTGCACCACGCTGCCGGCCCAGTGGTAGCCCACGGCCTTGTCGCCGAACTCCTCCCAGTCGCCGTCGGAGTTCTTCTCGTACATCTTCTTGCGGAACTCCTCCAGGGAGATGCCCATCTTCTTGGCCACGGGCACGTCCAGGCGCTTCTCCCACTCGCGGGCCAGTTCCAACTGCTCCTTGAGCTGGGTCATGTTGCCCCAGTTGACGGTGGACATCTGATGGTGCAGGATGACGGCGTTGGGGTAGACGTACGACTTGTCGGCCAGGGTCGTGATGACCGCGGCCATGCTGGCGGCGAAGGACTTGACCACCACGTAGACCGGAGCCTTGCTGGCCTGCATGGCCTTGAGAATGCGGTAGCCCTCCATGACCGAGCCGCCCGGGCAGCGGTCGATGACGATGAAGATGGGGGCGCTGGAGATGTTGTTGAAGTAGTGGATGCGCTCGGTCACGAAGGTCGCCACCCCGGTGTAGATAGGCCCGTTGAGCGGGACGCGCCGGTCGCTGATGACCAGGCGCCCGTTGCGAAAGGGCTCGACCGCGTAGACCGGCTCGGTATTGGCTTCCTTCTTCCACTCCCACTTCTTATCGCGCAGCTCGAGCTCGCTCTTGAGGCGGTTCTGGCGGCTGTCCGAGGCCAGCAGTTCGAGCTTGATCTTGCGCTCCTCGAGGTCCATGCGCTTGAGGGCCAGGTCGATGGCGCGCTTCTCCTTGTCGTCGGCCATGACGACCGCGCGCTCCCGCTCGGCCTTGAGGTCGTTCTCGAGCTTGAGGCGGTCCAACTGCTGGGCCAGGGCGAGCTGGTCGCGCTTGGCGCGCTCGGAGGCCAGGCCGTTCTCCAGGCCCAGCTTGCGCAGTTCCGCCGAGGACTTGGCGGTCTCGGCCTTGAGCCGCTCGTCGTCGAGCCGGCCCTGCGCGGCCAGCTTATCGGACTCGGCATCGAGCGGGGCGAGGCCGGCCTTGAGCCTCTCCTTGGCCAGCTGGTTCTGCGCCGAGGTCTTGTCCACCTCGGCCTGCACCGCGTCGAGGTCCTGCTGGCGCTTCTGCACGGAGAGCTTGTTGGCGTTGCTCAGGCGGTCGAGCTCCACCTCGAGCTCGGAGTTCTTGAGCTTCTGTTTCTGGATGAAGAGCTCGTACTGCACGCGCAGCCCCTCTTTCTCTTCGTTGAGCTTCCGCAGGCGCCGCTTGGTCTCCTGATCGAAGATCAGGTTCTCGGTGGTGAGCTTGGAGAGCTGGATCTGCTCCGGCGTGGCCGTGGCCGTGGACAACGCCATGGGGACCATGGGCACTTGGCCGAAGGCGCGGCCGGCGCAGGCGAGGATCAAGGCGCAGAGCGTCGTCAGCGGCGGCGTCTTCATGGTCGTCAGGCTCCGTGGCATTTCTTGAATTTCTTGCCGGACCCGCAGTAGCAGGGGTCGTTGCGGCCGATCTTCGCGATCTCCCGGGGACCGCCCCCGGGCTTCTGGAGGATGGATGTCTTGGCCTGGGGCCCCGCGGGCCGTCCTCCGGCCGCGGCGGGCTGGGGCTCAGCCTCGCGGACCTCGCGCGCCGCCGGCGGAGGCGGCGGCAGGCGCGGGGCCTGGACCTTGAACACGTACTCCACGGCGCTCTCGCGGATGCGGCCCAGCATGACCTCGAACAGAGCGAAGGATTCCTTCTGGTACTCGATCTTGGGGTCCTTCTGCCCGTAGGCGCGCAGGCCGATGGACTTCTTGAGGTGGTCGAGGACGTAGAGGTGGCCCTTCCAGGCCTTGTCGATCATCTGCAGGAGGATCATCTTCTCGACT
>JAQUNT010000030.1 GCA_028717525.1 Elusimicrobiota bacterium | reverse complement strand
GCCCTGGGCGCTCGCGCTGCTGATCCGGGTGCTCTTCGGAGAGCCCTGCGACTACCTCAGGCCGGTCTCATCCAACCCTCTCTACCGGGGCCTGCGCCTGCCCCAGCGCGTCATGGTCTGCTCCTTCTGCGCCGCCGCCCCGCCGCGCGGGCCCGCCCGGGGCGCGGCGGCCTTCGCCGCGCGCGTGGTCGCGGCCGCCTGCCGCCAGCTGCCGGACCGCGGGGAGCGCCGCTTCGAGCTGCGCTGCCAGGGCCTGTGGCGGCGCCTGGACGAGTTCGTCTCCGAGCTGCTGCGGCTCAAGGCCCGGCGGGCCGAGCTGCTCTTCGCGCCGCGCATCGACGAGCTGCTCGCCGCCCGGGCCGCCCTGCGGCGCTGCCTGCCGCGGCTCGGCCGCAGCGGCCTGGCCCTGCGCCTCTACGGCCTGGGGGTGGAGAACTTCTCGCCGCGGGAGAACCTGCGCCTCAACAAGGGCATCACGGCCGCCCAGGTGCACGAAGCCGCCGCCTTCATCACGGCCGCGCGCGCGGCCTGGCCCGGGCAGTTCCGCTGCGAGCCGGGCCGCCTGAGCATGATCCTCTTCACGCCCTGGACCACGGCGCGCGACCTGAAGCTCAACGCGGAGCACATCGCGCGCTGCCCGCTCATCGAGCCCTGCGGCGTGCTCGGCCAGCGCCTGCAGCTCTTTCCGGGCCGCCCCATCACCCGGCTGGCCGAGCGCGACGGCCTGGTCGCAAGGAGTCGCGTCGCCTTCTACAACTCCGGCTGCATCATCCGGGCCGAACAGCACGAGATCCCCTGGCGCTTCAAGCACCGGGAGGCGGCCCTGCTCTGGCAGCTGGCCCAGCGTCTGGCCGCGGCCGGGCAAGGCCAAGCGCCGCGCGACCGCCTCGACGAGAAGGCGGCGGGACTGCTGGCGCGCCCGGCGGACGGCCCGCCGGACCCGCTGCCCGCCTTCCGCGCCGTCGTGGACCTCGTGCGCCGCCGGCCCCGTCCGCGGGATCTGCGCGGCCTGGTCGGGCTCCTGGCGCGGCGCGGCTAGCGGAGCCAGAGCGGCTCGAGATAGCTCTCCGGACGCCGCACCCCTTTGGCCCCCTCCAGGATGGCCTCCAGGACGGCCGCGAGGCGCGCCGCGCCGGGAACCGGCGCGGCGGACCCCAGCCGCTTCTCGATGACGGCGCGGACCCGCGCCGGAACGGCGTCGAGATCCTCGGCCAGGCCGCGCTCATCGCCCAGGCTAAGGCGCACCAGGGCCCGGTCGATTCGGGCCCAGACGTTCCCCGGGTCATGGCGGAGGACCAGGTCCAGGTCCCGCAAGGCCTCGGAGTCCCGTCCCTTCCTCCTGAGGGCCTCCGCCCGCCAGACGCGGGCCTCGTCGTCCTCGCCCCTGAGCTGCAGGGCGCGGTCGAGGTCGGCCAGGGCCCCGCGCGCGTCGCCCAGCTTCAGGCGCGCGGCGCCGCGCCAGCCCAAGGCCCATTCCGGGGCGCCGAGCGAGAGGGCCTCGTCCAAGAGCGCCGCGGCCTTGCGATAGTCCCCCAGCCACAGCCTGGCCTCGCCGTGCCAGGTCATGACCGCCGGCTTGGCCGAGGCCGCGACCGACTCCTGCAGGCTCTCGAATAGGCGCAGGCCGCGGGCCGTCTCGCCCTTCATCAGGCAGGCCTCCGCTTCCCGGCAGCGGAAGCCCCAATACCCCGGTATGAGTCTCGAGACTCGCCGGCAGGCCGCGATGACCCCGCCGTAATCGGACCAGTTGAGCAGACGCAGGACGAAGGGGTGGTGCAGGCAGGAGTAGCGCGCGGGCAGGCGCCGGATGCGGGCGTAGGCGGCGTCGAACTCGCGACGCCCGCTCAGCAGCGGCCCGCGGCAGTAGGCGAACCAATGCGCGAAGCCCCCGGCCTTGGCGGCGCGGCTCAGGCGCCGCAGTTCCTCGGCGGCGAAGCGCTCCTGCTCCGCCCGGCCCATGGCGGCGCGGGCGTACCACCACGGCCACTGGAAGCAGTTCGAGTTCGACAGTTCGACGGACCTCCGGAGCATCTCTTCGCCCAGCCGGAAGGCGGAGCGGTAACGGCGCGCGCAGAGCAAGGCCGAGAAGATCCGCGGCCAGTCGGGCAGGGCCCCTTCCGCCGCGGCGGCCGCGCGCTGGAATCCCTTCTCGGCCTCGCTGACGCGGCCCTCATCCCAGCTCAGCCAGGCCAAGGCCAGCCGCGCCCGGCCCGCCAGGGCCCCGCCCGGGCGGCCGAGGCGCCGGTACCAGCGCGCCGCGTCTCGGCGCCGGCCCAGCCGTTCCAGGATCCGGGCCGCTTCCCAAGCCGGCTGGTCCAGCTCCGGAGCGGCCTGGGCCGAGCGGCGATAGCAGTCCTCGGCCTTGCGCAGGCGGCCCTGCTTCTCGCTCAGGCGCCCCAGGGACATGAGGAGCTCGGCGCGCGGTCCGCCCAACCTGAGGGCGCGCGCGGCGCGGGCGGCGGCCTCGCGGAACCTGCCCCGCGCCTCCAGGAAGCGCGCGAAATCCATGTGGATGTCGCGGTCGGCCGGCGCCGCGGCCGCGGCCCGGCTGTAGAGCCGCTCAGCCTCCGCGAAGCGTCCCCGCCGCTCGGCGAGCCGGGCCGCCGAGAGGTCCCCGCCGCGATCCGGGGACTCGGTCCGCGAGAGCTGCTTGAGCAGAGCGCGGGTCTGGGCGGACATTTGCGGGTTATGATATCAAATGGCGGCGACGGCCCAGGCGGAGCTAGTACCTTTAGCCCCGGCCGACGGGGCCGCTGGGCCCAGCCATTTTCGCGCCATTCCTTTACACTTATGGTATGACGGGAACAAAGCGCGGTCTCGCAGTCCTGCTCGCCTCCCTCCAGTTCGCCCTTTCCTTCGGTCTCCCCGGCTACGCGGCCGCCAACGAGGTCGTCGTCCAGAAGGTCCAGACCGCGGTCCCGGTCCAGCTCGGCCCGGCCGGAGCCATCGGCCAGATGAAGCTGGGCGGCCCCGCCTCCCTGCAGACCGGCTCCTTGGCCCCGATCTCCGCCCTCTCCGGCCCCAACGCCGCGCTCAACGTCCCCAAGGTCCAGGACCGCTCCTTCTCCGCCCCGGTCATGGGCTTGCCCACATCAGCCATCCGCCAGATCGCGGCGCCCGGCCAGACCGCTGCGGCCGCCGTCCAGAACGCTCCGGCCCCTGCGCCTGCGGCGCAGGCCCTCTCCAAGTCCCAGCCCGCGTCCGAAGGCCAGGGCGGCCCGATCGACATCCAGAAGACCTCGGCCCGGGTCACCGAGAGCCTCAGCCTGCCGGGCCTCAGCCAGAAGGCCCCGGCGGAATCCTCCAAGGGCGCGGCCGAGACCGTCTTCGCGGAGCTGCGCAACGAAAAGCTCGCGGCGGCCGAGGCAGGCGCCATCGCGGTCCAGGGTGCGGCCGCGCTCTCCACCGCCCTCAAAGGGACCGGATCCCCTCTGGCCAAGACTTCCGCCGCCCCCCTCTCCGCCAAGACCTCTGAAGTCCCCGCGCTCCAGGCCCAGGCCCCGGCCAAGTCCTTCTGGCGGAGCCAGACCGCGCGCTGGCTCGGCGCCGGCCTGGCCGCAGCCGGCCTCGCCGCCGCGGCGCCGATCCTGGCCGCCAACGTCGGAGTGGTCGCGGCCGCGGGCTCCGTCATCCTCTCGGTGCTGGGCGTGCCCTGGATCGTCCAGAATTTCAAGACCGGCCGCGAGGGGACCAAGGACCAGGTCCTGGCCGGGCCGCTCATCTGGTTCGCGGCCGCCACCCTGCTGTCCTTGGTGTCCGTCGGAAACGGCTCGGCCCTGGCCTGGCAGCTGGCCAACTTCGCCGGCGTGGCCGAGAGCGCCCTGGTGGTCGGCCAGCTCAACTACTTCAAGAAGGACTCGCGGTCCCTCAAGGCCACGGCGGCGACGGTCGCGGCCGTGGCCGCGGGCGTGGCGCTCATCGCGTCGCAGGCGGTCCTGCCCCTCTCCGTCGGCCTGAAGGTCGCCTTCACCGCGGCCATGGTCCTGCTGGGCTCCCTGGACGCCCCCCAGATCCGGAACAACTACAACATCTACAAGTCCGAAGGCCGCGCCCCCCAGAACCTGCCCGTGGCCTCCAAGCTGCTGCTCATCGGCGGCAGCCTCATGCACCTCTTCGCCGCGCTCATGGGCGGGGACATGTCCTGGGCCCTCAACGCGGCCATCGCCGTCACCATGGGCAGCATCATCCTGGCCCAGGTGTACATGCCCCGCGCGGCCAACGCCGTGCTCGGCCCCATCGTGCGCGCCGCCGAAGCGGTCGGCTCGCTCCTGCACCGCGGCGCCCAGCCCGCGGCCGCGGACCCCTCCGCCGCGGGCCTGGCGGAAGCGCGGGCCCTGATCGACAAGGAATTCCAGGGCGCGGACTACATGCGCTACCAGAGCCAGGACACGGAGCAGACTCTGGCCTCCATCCAGGAGCTGGCCAAGGCCCTGCCCGGACGCAGCGCTATCCTCTTAGAGGCCCCGACCGCGGCGGGCAAGTCCACCTTGGCCGAGGCCATGCGCAAGAGCCTGGGCGAGCGCATGAAGGTCTTCCCCGTGGACCTCTACTTCCGCTCCGCGGGCGACATCCCCCGCGACCCGCAGGGCCGGCCCGACTACGACCGGCCCGAGGCCCTGCACCTGCAGCGCGCGGCCGACGACGTCAAGACTCTCCTCGCGGGCGGGCGCATAGAGCTGCCCAAGCACGTGATGGACGGGCCCACCACCTTCGATAGCGGCGTGTTCCTCCAGCTCGGCCCGCAGGACGTTCTCATCGTGGACTCCATCTTCGCCTCGCACCAGATGTTCCTGGACGCGGTGAAGGGCCGCCAGACCCTCAACGTGTACCTGGCCGCGCCGGCCGCCATCCGCCTGGCCCGGCGCCTCAAGCGCGACAAGAACGAGCGCGGTATCAGCGTCTTCAACAATCTCAAGGGCTGGGCGCACCTGCTGGTCAACGAGCGCGCCAACATCCTGCCCATGCGCGAGAAGGCCGACGTGGTGGTCAACCTCATGACCGCGCAGGAGCTCGAGCGCCTGCCCGGGGCCCTGGCCGAGCTGCTGGCCGCGGAGCGGACGGCCAACGGCGGCGACGCGGCGCAGACCGAGCTCTTCCTCAAGATGGTCCGCTCTTCCATCGAGGCCGACCGGACCCCGGGCCCCCTGCCGACCGGCGACATGGCCAAGGTCCTGCGCCAGGTAGACGTCTCAGGCGAGGTCCCGGCCCCGGAGCGGCTCAAGCTGCTCGTGGCCAAGGCCCTGGAGACCTACACCGCGGTGCAGAACGAGGCCGCGGAGCGGCCCAACTTCTCTGACTTCCACGTGCACGCGGCCGTGGAGCTCTCGGACGGGCGCTGGGCCTCGGCGCCCAACGTGGAGCTCAGCCGCGAGATCACCCTCTGCGCCGAGCGCACCGCCATCCTCGCGGCCCTGGCCAACGCGCCGGCCGGGACCACGGTCAAGACCGTGGTGGTCAGCAACAGCGGCGGCGAGTTCAAGAAGCTCTGCGCCGAGTGCCTGAGCTGGCTGGCCACGGGCAAGTTCTTCGGCCCGGACACCGAGATCGTCAGCGTGGCCCGCGACCCGGCCACGGGCCGCGTCGGCATCCGCATCCGGTCTTTGCGCTCCGTGCTGCCCTATCACATGGGCGCCGCGCACCAGCCTTCCCTGACGGACCGGCCCGTGAAGTCCCTGGAAGTGGCCCTGAGCCCGGCGGCCGCGCAGGCGGGCGCCTCGGCCGCGGCCTCGGCCTCCTTGATGGAGCAGGCGCGCAAGGCCTACTCGCGGGGCTCCGCCGACAAGTTCTCCTCCAAGCCCTCGGCCGCCGCGGTGCGCCTCTCCCGCTTCGGCAGCGGCAGCGCGGTGCGCTTCCAGTGGGCGCCGCGCTTCAGCGAGTACGAGGACCTCGACGCCGCGGCCGCGGCCCTGGAGAAGGCGGCCCGGCGGCGGGCCCGGCTCGGCCGCGCGCTGAGCCTGGCGGACCAGGCCACCTTCGGCCTGCTCAAGCTCCAGCAGCGCGCCGCGGGCCTGCTGGCCGCCCCGTCCATCTCGGCCGTGGCCTACTACGGCAGCGACACGAACCTGCCCCCCATCGCCAGTATCGGCCGGCTGGTGCGCCAGGGCGCGAACCAGGACACCGTGATCCTGCGCATCGAGGACGGACGCATCCAGGCGCGCACCCTGGGCGAGTACATGACCGAGATCTACGGCCTGCCCTAGGCCTCAGGAGCCCCCTTGAAGACCGCCTACAGCGCGCCAGACCTCATCAAGCTGGCCATCGCCATGGAAGAAGGCGGCCGGGCGCTCTACGAGAGGTTCGAGCGCGAGACCAAAGACGAGCGCCTCAAGCAGACTTGGCTTCTCCTGCGCAGGCAGGAGATCGAGCACGCCGCGGAGTTCAAAAAGATCCTGCGCTCGCTCGAGCTCAGCCAGCCGGCCGAATCCTGCTCGGCCGAGGCCTCGCCCTTCCAGCGCGCCGTGGCCGCCAGCAGCGTCATCATGGGCACCCGCCTGGCGCGGACCTCGGCCAGCGCCGTGCTGTCCGATCTGGAGGCGCTCGAGCTGGCCATGGCCGTGGAGAAGGACACCATCTTCACCTACATGTCCATGAAGGACCTGGTCCTCGGCGACCGCAGCGGCATCCTGGACAAGATCCTGGAAGAGGAGCGCAGCCATCTGGTCCAGCTCTCCGACCTCCTCGACAGCCAGCCGGACCGGTTCCCCAAGCCGATGGATCTAGGGTGACAGGGGTTAACTTTCTTAACTTACTCGTCAGGGAAGTTAAGAAAGTTGACCCGTGGCACCACGCTTGACAAAGCCCGTCGACGGGACAATACTATGTCCCGGATGCGCCCCTCCATCCTCGCCGTCCTCCTGATCGCCTGCGCGGGCCCCGCGGCCGCGGGCCCGGACGAGCCCTTGGCGCGGGCCCAAGCCTCGTTCCGGAACCATCTTCCGGGCCAGCCCTACGCGGCCCAGGCCCAGGCCCGGCTGGTCCAGGAGGGCTGCGCCGCGCCCTGCTCCTCGGCCGCTGAGGTCCGGGCCTACCTAGGCAGCGTGGCTGCCGCGGCCCGGAGCCTGGGCCTAAGCGCTGAGCTCGCCGCGCTCAGGGAGCATTACGCCCCGGGGGGCAGGCCCCGCCTGAGAGCGCAGGCCGCGGCAACGTCCGGTCCCCCGGCCGAGAAGCTCGCGGCCCAAAGAGCGGCCTTCCAGAGCCAGCAGGCCTCGTCCCTGCGCAGCGCGGCCCGCCTGGCCGAAGCCCTGGACCAGCGCAAAAAGGCCGAAAGCCTGCCGGCCGGGGGCCGGACGGCAGCGCTCCGGCCCAGGCCCCCGGACGAACGCCAGGCCGCTCTGGACGCCTTCCGCCGCGCCCCGGCCGGAGACTCCCCCAAGCTGCGCTCCTTGGCGGTGAAGTCTCCGCCTGCGGTCTCGCGCCCGGCCTTGGAGCTCTCGACCTTGGACCGGGCCCTGCTCTGGGTGGATGAACGGGTGGGCGCGAAGAACCTGGAGCGGGCCTCCAACTTCAGCGCGGGCTTCGGGGACGCCCTGACCTTCGGCGCCACGGGCTGGGTGCGCAAGAAGATCAACGGGGGCACGGACCCGGCCGACCGGAAAGCCGGCGCCTACGGCGCCGGCACGGTGACCGGGCTGCTCTACTCCCTGGCCCTGGGCGGAGCCGGCATCCTCAAGCCCATGACCGCGGGGGTGCAGACGGTCACGCGCTGGGCCCCGGCCGCGGCCGCGAACGGCTCCGCGGTCCTCAAGCCGGGCCAATTCGTCATCGCGGGCACGGGCCAGGGCGCGCGCGGAGCCCTGAACTGGTGCAAGGCCGGAGGCCCGGAGCTGCTGGCCAAGTACGGGCGCGGCTACCTCGGCTCGGGCAGCGCGAAAGTCTCCGGCAAGCTCCTGCGCTATCCCATCGCCGAGGAGGGGCGCATCGGCGGCACGCTCAAGGGCCTGATGGGCCAGCGGGTCTACACGGGCCCCACCATACCCCTGCTATGAACGCGGTCCAGAAGCTCCTCGCCGTGACCATGCCCATCGCCTTGGGCCTGGGTCTGCTGCTCTACCTCTGGTCCCTGTATGCCTGGCTCAAGCGCAACCGGCTGGGACGCGGCCCATCGGGGATACCGGCCGCGTCCTGGTTCCTCTATCTCTCCTACTGCGTCTGGCGGCAGAGCTTCCTGCTTCTGCTGGGCCTGACCGCGTTCCACGCTTCCTGCCAGCTGCTCATCCCCATGCTGCACCGCCGCTTCTGCCGCGCTCCGGGCCCTGGCGTAGGATGAACCCGCCCAGTCTGCAGGAGCGCTTCGCAGGCTCGCTTCTGGGAGCCGCCTTGGGCGACGCCCTGGGAGCTCCATATGAGGGCGGGCCCGTGGAAAAGCTGGCCTGGCGCCTCATCTGCCTGCCGCATGCGGGGACCTTGCGCTGGACCGACGACACCCAGATGAGCATGGCCTTGGCCGAATCCCTCATCGCCCGAAGCGGGGTGGACTGCGACCACCTGGCCAAGCTCTGGGCCGAGCGCATGGAGGTCTTGCGGGGCTACGGGCCCAGCACGCGCCGCATCCTCTTGGCCGTACGCGCGGGCAAGCCCTGGCGCGAGGCTTCCCGCGCGACCTTCCCGCAGGGCTCCTTCGGAAACGGCGCGGCCATGCGCGCGGCGCCTTTGGGGCTCTTCTTCCACAGAGACCCCGCGGCCCTGGAGGACGCTGCCGCTCGCGCCAGCCTCATCACGCACGCGCATCCCCTGGGAGTGGAGGGCGGAGTGCTCATGGCCCGCGCAGCGGCTTCGGCCCTGGCGCCGGAGTTCGCGGCGAAGCCCTTCCTGGAGTCTTTGCTGGCCGGGGCCAAGGCCCCGGAATACCGGACCCGCCTGGAGCAGGCCGCGGCCTGGCTCGGGCAGCCGCCCCAGGCGGCGCAGGTGCGCGAGCGGCTGGGCAACAGCGTGCGCGCGCATGAATCCGTGGTGACCGCCCTGCACGTGTTCTGCCGCCATACCGAGGACTTCGCGGCCATGGCGGAATACTCCATCTCCCTGGCCGGAGACACGGACACCATCCTCTCCATGGCCGGAGCCCTATTCGGGGCCCGCAACGGGGTTCAAGCCCTGCCGCGGGAGCTCCTGGCCAGGCTGGAGGCGCGCGAAGAGATCGAGCGGCTGGCCAGGAGGCTTGGTGACAGGTGTTAACTTTCTTAACTTTCTGACCGAAGTAAGTTAAGAAAGTTGACCCGTGGCACCTTTTTCCTTGAGCAGCCAGGCCCCGGCCAGCACGAAGAGCGTGCCGAAGATGGTGTAGAGCCGCCAGTAGGTCCCGTGCAGGCCGTGCCAGAACGGCCCTCCGCCGTGCGTGTTCATGTACCAGGCCAGCATGGCCAGCGCGAAGGTCAGCACCGTGGGGACGAGCATCAGGCCCAGCACCTTGCGCGCGGAGAGCCGCCAGTCCGTCATGATGGTCACCACGAAGATGCCCAGCAGGGGGCCGTAGGTGAAGGCGATGAGCCGGAAGGCCAGCCAAAGCAGGTTGTCCATGCTCTTGAGGGCCAGAGCCACGAGCATGAAGAAGATCCCGAAGCCCACGAAGGAGAGCTTGGAGACCTTGACCACCTGGGCCTCGGTCTTGCCCTTGCCCCAGAAGGGCTTGTAGAAGTCCATGGTGAAGGCCGTAGACAGCGAGGCTAAGGCCGAGTCCGCGCTGCCCATGGCGGCCGAGGCCACCGCGGCCAGGAGCAGCCCGCGCAGCCCGTGCGGCATGACCCCCAGGATGAAGCGCGGGAAGATGTGGTCGTTGTCCGTCATGCCCGCGATGAGCTCCGGGTGCACGCGCGCGTAGGCGTAGAGCCCCGCGCCGATGCTCAAAAAGAGGAAGGTGATGGGGATGCCGGCCAGGCCCCAGGCCATCAGGCTCCAGCGCGCCTTGCGGTTGTCGTTGCAGGCCAGCAGGCGCTGCACCATGTCCTGGTCCGTGCCGTAGGCGGCCGAGGAGTTGAAGAAGCCCCAGATGGTCATCAGCGCCATCAGGCCCAGGTTCTCGGGCTTGTACATCTCCGTGAAGTTGAACTTGTTGTAGAGCGTGCCGTCCGAGGTCATGGCGTGGCGGCCCGCGTCGATGATGGCGGGCACGCCGCCGGGGACCTGCGTCACGATGTAGACCAGAGCCGAGATCGCGCCGGTTACCAGCAGGCCGAACTGCATGAGGTCGGTCCAGGCGATGGCCCGGCCCCCGCCCAAGGTGGTGTAGGCCAGTATGCCGCCCACGGTGATGATCACGCACTGCGGGTAGGACAGGCCGCCGCCCGTCACCACCTCCAGGACCTTGGCGATGGCCACGATGCGCACGGTGGACGCCAAGGAGCGCGTGAGCAGGAAATAGGCGGAGCAGGTGGTGCGCGCCGGCGGCCCGAAGCGCTCGGCCACGGCCTGGTAGATGGAGGTCACGCGCAGCTTCTGGAAGTGCGGCAGGAACACCATGGCGATGAAGATGGTGGCCGCGATGTCGCCCGGGTTGCTCAGCAGGTAGCGGTAGTCCGAGGAGAAGCCCTCGGCCGGGGTCCCGATGAAGGTCAGGGCGCTGATGCAGGTGGCCACGAAGCTCGCGGTGGTGACCAGCCAGGGGATGGAGCGGTTGGCCAGGAAGTAGTCTTCCGTGGTCTTGACCGTGCGGTGCGCCGCCCACCAGCCGATGGAGGCCAGCATGACGACGTAGCCGACGAGGATGGCTCCGTCGAGCCAGCCCAGGTGGAGTTCAGCGGGCATCGTGCGATTGTAACAAAATGCGGGGGCGGACTAGGCCCCGCCCGCCGCGCCGATGACCTGGCCGGTGATGAAGCCCGCCTCGTCTCCGGCCAGGAAGCGCGCCAAAGCCGCGACCTCCGCGGGCTCGGTGAGCTTCTTGAGCGGCACGGCCCGGCGCAGGCGCTCCAGGACCTCGTCCTCGGAGAGCCCGCTCTTGGCCGAGCTCATCTTCAGCACCGCGTCGCGGCCCATGTCCGTGAGCATGAAGCCGGGCATGATCGCGTTGACCGTGACCCCGTAGCGCGCCACCTCGGCGGAGAGCCCCCGGGTCAAGGCGTTGAGGCCCGCCTTGGCCGAGGCGTAGGGGACCAAGGCCTCGCCGGGCGCCGCCGCGGTGATGGAGGAGATGTTGACGATGCGCCCCCACTTGCGGCGCACCATCCCGCCCGCCACGGCGCGGCACAGCAAAGCCGGAGCCACGAGGTCCGTGAAATAGGTCCGCACGATGTCG
>JAQUNT010000029.1 GCA_028717525.1 Elusimicrobiota bacterium | reverse complement strand
AGGTGCTGGCCGGAGCCGGCAGCAGGTTGGGCGCCAAGGAGGCCAGGGCGGTGGGCTGCGGCGCGGGCAGCAAAGCCGGGGCTACGGGGGCCGTGAGAGGGACCGGCAGCAACAAGGTGCTGGCCGGAGCCGCCAGCAGGTTGGGCGCCAAGGAGCCCAGGGCCGAGCCGGAGAGCGGGCCTGCCGTGACCGCGATGGGCGCCACGCCAGACATCCCGTAGACCGGGGCGCTCACATGCAGGGTAGCGGCGCCGGCGTCTGCGGCCAGAGCGGCCCAGAGAAGGACCAAGCAGATGCGTCTCATCCTACTAGGATTGTAACAATCGAGACTGATATGCGCCTGGGCTGATAGGGACAACCTCGGAGGACGAAGTACCGGGCCCGGATCTGGGTCGTTTAGACCCCGTTGAATTTATCTACAAAAGCCCTTTATCCGTACTACAATCCAATCAGCGCTGGCAGACCGGGCAGTACAGGCTGGTGCGGCCGGAGATGGGCTTGGGCGTGGCCTTCAAGGCATGGCCGCAGGCGCCCGCCTGCCGCCCGTAGACCGCGGTGCGCAAGGCGAAGCGGCCCGGCCTCGAAGCTGCCCGCCTGAAGTCTATCGCCCGATCCTGACGTCCACTCCGGAGCCGGCTTGCTATTATGGCTTTGCCAGCCCCCATGGGGGGCTGGGAGGGGGAGTCTCTTACGAAAAGGCGCATTCTGTTCCACGAAGCCCGCTTATCCCTACTCCGGTCTCGACGCCAACCCCTTCCTGGGACTAGAGCCGCTGCCGGGGACCGCGCAGGCGTGGTCCGGGAGATGCGCGCCCTCGCCACCGGCCCCCAGGCCAGGCACAAGAGGTGAATAAGGCCCATCTCCTGCTGGCGCTCTACAACGTCATGCAGCCCGGCGTGTTCGCGGTCTCCGGCTGGGGCGGCCATTATCGCTGGATCAACCGCGGCGCCTACGACCTCACCGTCCGACTCGGTCCTCTGGAAGGGAAGGTGCTGTTGCTGAGACAGGACGCCCAATCAGAGATTCCGACAGGACAGGGTCCTCAAAGGTTTGTAGAATCGGCGAAGGTCTGTTATGAACCACATGACAGCGGACAAGCTGCGCGTCCTCCTGGGCCAGCGGAACCGGACGACCGATCCTCCCGTGTCGGTCTACCGCATCCAGCTCAACAAGTCCTTCCCATTCCGGGCGGCCGCGGACTTGGTCCCTTATCTCAAAGACCTCGGCATCGAGACGCTCTACTGCTCCCCCTACTTCAAAGCCATCCCTGGGAGCATGCACGGCTACAATGTGACCGACTACAGCGCCGTCAATCCCGAGCTGGGCGGGGAGGAGGGCTTCGCCGCATTCTGCCAGGCCCTCGCCGCGCACGGCCTGCGGCAGATCCTCGACATGGTCCCCAACCACATGGGCATCGGCAGCAACAACGCCCTCTGGCTCGACGTCCTGGAGAACGGCCCGGCCTCGGTCTGCGCCCACTTCTTCGACATCAACTGGGAGCCGGTCAAGAAGGAGCTCAAAGACAAGATCCTCATCCCGATATTGGGCGACCTCTACGGCCTCATCCTGGAGGGCCAGGAGCTCAAGCTGCATTACCAGAACGGGAGCTTCCAACTGCGCTACCATGTGCATGTCCTGCCTGTCGCGCCCGAAACCTATCCCTTCATCCTGACCCGCCGCCTCGATGAGCTCCAGAAGCGCATGCCCAAGGGACATCCGGACCTGGAGGAATTCCTCAGCATCAGCACCGCGTTCCAGAACCTCCCCCAGCGGACCGAGACCGCTCCGGCCAGAGTCGAAGGCCGGAATCGCGAGAAGGAAGTCGCCAAGCGGCGGCTGGCCGCCCTGGCGGTTCGCTCGGACGCGGTGCGGGAATTCATCGCCGAGCAGGTCCGCCGGCTCAACGGGGAGAAAGGCGTCCCCAGGAGCTTCGACGAGCTCGATAAGCTCCTGTCCCTGCAGGTCTACCGCATGACCTACTGGCGAGCCGCCGCGGACGACATCAACTACCGGCGGTTCTTCGACATCAACGAACTGGCCGCCACGCGCATGGAGGACCCGCGCGTGTTCGAGGCCTGCCACGAACTGGTGTTCCGCCTCATCCGCGAGGGCAAGGTCCACGGGCTGCGCATCGACCATCCTGACGGCCTCTACGACCCGCCGACCTACTTCCGGCGCCTGCAGGAACGGTATCTGGCCGAGTCCGTCCTCTCAGCAGCGTCGCCGGGGCCGCCCCGTGAGGAGCTCGCCGCGGCGCTTGAGAGCGTCGAGCTCCGGGACGCCACCCCGCTGCTCATCGAGGCCGAGAAGATCCTGGACCGCAAGGAATCCCTGCCTGAGGATTGGTGCATCCACGGCACGGTGGGCTACGATTTCCTCAACGCGCTCAACGGCATCTTCGTCGATCAGGGCGGCGAGAGGGCATTCAACGCCCTCTATGAGGAGTTCATCGGCCACAAGATCGACTTCGACCAGCTGGTTTACGACAAGAAGAAGCTCTTCGCCCTGCTGCAGATGGCCAGCGAGATCAATGACCTGGGCCACCGCCTCGACCTGATCTCCGAGCAGAACCGGCGCTACCGGGACTTCACCCGCAGCAACCTGGTTCTCGCCATCCGGGAGACCATCGCCTGCTTCCCCGTCTACCGCACCTACATCTCCCCGGCCGACGCCGTGGTCTCGGAGCGCGACGCCAAATACATCAACATCGCGGTGGAGAAGGCGAAGAGCCGGACCCCGGCCCTCAACCCGGCGGTCTACGACTTCCTGCGCGACGTCCTGCTGCTGCGGCTCGATACCGAGGTGGCCGAGCCCGAACGCCGGCTCTACCGCGATTTCGTCCTGCGCTTCCAGCAGTTGACCGGGCCCATCATGGCCAAGGGGCTCGAGGACACGGCCTTCTACGTCTTCAACCGCTTCATTTCGCTCAACGAGGTCGGCGGCGACCCCACGCACTTCGGCGTCTCCCGCGAGGATTTCCATCGGCAGAACTCACAGCGCAACAAGAGATGGCCGGCCAGCCTCATCACGACTTCCACCCACGACACCAAGCGCAGCGAGGACGTGCGCATGCGCTTGAGCGTCCTCAGCGAGATCCCGTCGGAATGGCAGACCGCGATCACCCAGTGGTCGTTGGTCAACCGGAAGCACAAGACCGTCATAGGCGAGACGCCGGAGCCCAGGCCCAACACGGAGTACATGATCTATCAGACCCTGCTGGGGATCTGGCCCGACAGCCCCCCGTCGCCCGAAGGGCTTCCCGCCTTCAAGGAGCGGCTGTGGAGCTTCGTCTGCAAGGCCATCCGGGAGGCCAAGATCTACACGGACTGGGTGCATCCGGATGAGGAATACGAGAGGGCCGTGCACCGCTTCGTGGAATCCATCCTGGCCGCCGACCCGGCCAACCGGTTCTTCGAGATCTTCCAGCCCCTGCAATCCCGGGTCGGAGAACTGGGCCGCTGGAACTCCCTCTCCGCCTTGACGCTCAAGATCGGCTCCCCAGGCATCGTGGACACCTACCAGGGCTCGGAACTCTGGGACCTCAGTCTGGTCGACCCGGACAACCGCCGGCCGGTGGACTTCGCCCTGCGCCGCCGCCTCCTCGCGGAACTCAAGGCCCGCCTGGACTCCGGCGAGACGCGGACCGGCGTGGTCGCAGACCTCTTGGGGTCGCGGGGAGACGGCCGCATCAAGCTCTACATGCTGTGGCAAGGCCTCAATTTCCGCAATCGTCACGAAGGCATGTTCATAGGCGGCGACTACCTCCCCCTGGATTGCGCGGGAGAAAAAGCCGAGAACATCGTCGCTTTCCTGCGCCGGGACGGCAAGGATCTCGCCCTGGTCGCGGCGGCCCGGTTCTTCACACGCTTGGTCCGGTCCGGCCTCTGGCCGCCCTCGGGAGAGACGGTCTGGAAGGATACCGTCGTGCTCCTTCCGGAAGGCGTCTGCGCGGACGCGTTGACCGACGTCTTCACGGGCCGGCGCGTGGCCTTGGTCCGCAAGGACGGCCGCGCGGCCGTGCGCGCGACCGACATGTTCGACCCCCTGGCCGCGACCATTCTGACCAACGCTCCGGGACCCGCCGCCGCATGAACCTGCCATGCCTGTGACCAAGGCCCCGCACTGGTACAAGGACGCCGTGATCTACGAGGTCCGGGTAAGGTCGTTCTATGACTCCAAGGGAGACGGGGTCGGGGACCTGCGCGGCCTGACCGAGAAGCTGGGCTACCTCCAGGACCTGGGCGTGACCGGGCTCTGGCTGCTCCCCTTCTACCCGTCCCCGATGAAGGACGACGGCTACGACATCGCGGACTATTGCGACATCCATCCCGATTACGGGACCCTGCAGGATTTCCGGGCCTTCCTGCGCCAAGCCCATCGCCGCGGCCTGAAGGTCATCACCGAGCTGGTGCTCAACCACACGTCCGACCAGCACGCCTGGTTCCAGCGCGCCCGCCGGGACAAGCCGGGAGGCGCCTGGCGCGACTACTACGTCTGGAGCGACACGCCGGATAAATACGCGGACAGCCGGGTCATATTCCAGGATTTCGAGAACTCGAACTGGACCTGGGATTCCGTGGCCCGGGCCTATTACTGGCACAGGTTCTACTCCCACCAGCCGGACCTCAATTTCGACAATCCTGCGGTGCGCAAGTCCATGATGAGGGTCGTGGATTTCTGGTTCAAGCTGGGCGTCGACGGCCTGCGCCTTGACGCCGTGCCCTACCTCTACGAGCGGGAGGGCACCAACTGCGAGAACCTTCCCGAGACGCACGCCTTCCTGCAGCACCTGCGCTCCCATGTGGACAAGAGCTACTCGCACCGCATGCTGCTTGCCGAAGCCAACCAGTGGCCGGAAGACGCGGCCGCCTATTTCGGCCAGGGCAACGAGTGCCACATGGCCTTCCATTTCCCGATCATGCCCCGGCTCTACCTGTCCATGCACATGGAGGACCGCTTCCCCATCTACGACACCCTGACGCAGACGCCCGCCATCGACCCGGCCTGCCAGTGGGCCATCTTCCTGCGCAACCATGACGAACTCAGCCTGGAGATGGTGACTGACGAGGAGCGCCAGTACATGTACCGGGTCTACGCGCCGGACCCCAGGGCCCGGCTCAACCTCGGCATCCGCCGCCGCCTGGCGCCCCTGTTGGGCAACAACCGGCGCAAGATAGAGCTCATGAACGGCCTGCTCCTCTCCCTGCCCGGGACCCCGGTCCTCTACTACGGCGACGAGCTCGGCATGGGCGACAACATCTTCCTCGGCGACCGCAACGGCGTGCGCACGCCCATGCAATGGTCCAGCGACCGCAACGCCGGATTCTCCCGCGCCAATCCCCAGCGCCTGCCCCTCCCGATCATCGTCGACCCCGAGTACCATTACGAGACCATCAACGTGGAGGCCCAGCAGAACAACCCCCACTCCCTGCTGTGGTGGACCAAGCGGCTCGTCGCCCAGCGCAAGCAGTTCAAGGCCTTCGGCCGGGGCACGCTCGAGTTCCTTCTGCCCCCCAACCCGAAGATCCTGGCCTTCATCCGCCAATTCGATGGAGAAACGGTCCTGGTCGTGGCCAACCTCTCGCGCTTCGCCCAATACGTCGATCTGGACCTCTCGCGTTTCAAGGGCTGCAGCGTCATCGAGACCTTCGGCCACACGGAATTCCCTCCCGCCACCGAGCGGCCCTACCCTCTCACCTTGGGGCCGCACGCCTTCTACTGGTTCGCCCTGGAACCCTCCCGGGACCCGGCCGTGCTGACCGCCTCGGGCATCACCGCCCTGCCCGAGGTATCCGTGCTCGAGGATTGGACGAAGGTTCTGGAAGGAACCGAGCGAGGATGGCTGGAGGATGCCCTCTCCAGGATGATCGTGACCCGGCGCTGGTTCGGCGGCAAGGCCCGCCGCATCAAGCGCCTGACCGTCGTCGAAGAAATCCCCGTCCGGGAAGGGGACATCCAGGTGATCCTGCTCATGCTGCGCGTCGAGTATTCCGGAGGCGGTGAAGAGACCTATGCCCTGCCCATCCAGTTCGCCCTGGATCCGACGGACGCCACGGCCGCGTCGGTGCCGGCGCACTCCTTGGCGCGGCTGCGAGTGACCCGCGGCGAGCAGACGGTGTCGGGCTTCCTGGTGGACGCCTTCGGAGACCATCGCTTCCTGCGCTTCCTCCCGGGCTGGATCGCACGGCACCGCCGGACCCGGGGTTTGGTCGGCTGGCTAGTCGGCGCCCCCGTCAACGGACTGCAGGAGCGGCTGGTCCCGGACGGCTCCCTGGAGCCGCGGGCCGTGCCGGGAGAGCAGAGCAACACGTCGGTCTTCTACGGCGACCGGCTGGTGCTCAAGGCCTACCGGAGGCTCGAAGCCGGCATCAACCCCGAATATGAGGTCGGCCGGTTCCTCGCCGGCAGATTCGCTCACACGCCGACCCTGCTGGCGGCGGTCGAGTACCGCCCCCCCCGGGAAGAGCCGGTCACGCTCGCACTCATGCACGAGTTCGTCGCCAACCACGGGACGGCCTGGACCTACACGCTCGATGAGCTGCAGCGCTATCTCGAGGCGACGCTGGCCCATCCGGAGGAGCCCGCGTCCGCGGACCCGCAGTCGTGGGCCCAGGAGCTCATGGCCCCCTATCTATCCCTGGTGCGCCTCTTGGGGCAGCGCACCGCGGAGCTGCACTTGGCGATGAGTTCGGAAGGCTCCGACCCGGTCTTCGCGCCCGAGCCGTTCTCCCACCATTACCAGCAATCCATCTCCCAGGCCATGCGCTCCTACGCGGCGCGCATCCTCTCGCTGCTGAGGACCCAGTTGCCTTCCCTCACGCCCGAATCCCGCGCCGCAGCCGAGCAGGTGCTCAAGGAAGAGACCCGCATCGCGCGCATCTTCCGGGCCCTGGCGGGCCAACGCCTCACCGGCGCACGGCTGCGCATCCACGGAGACTACCACCTGGGGCAGGTCCTCTTCACCGGCAAGGACTTCGTGATCATAGACTTCGAGGGCGAACCCTCGCGCCCGATCAGCGAGAGGCGCATCAAGCGCTCCCCCCTGCGCGACGTGGCCGGCATGCTGCGCTCCTTCCACTACGCCTCTCGCACCGCCCTATCCAGCCGCACCAGCGGCCCGGTGGCCAGACCTGAGGACCTGCCCCGGGTCGAGCGTTGGGCGGAGACCTGGCACCGGCGGGTGGCCTCCACGTTCCTTGAGGCTTACCTCGCCTCCGCCCGCAGCGGGTCGTTCCTGCCGCAGACCGACCCGGAAATCCAGCGGCTGCTCAAGGCCTTCCTGTTCGAGAAGGCATGCTATGAGCTGGGCTACGAGCTCGACAGCCGTCCCGACTGGGTCAGCATCCCCCTGCAGGGGATACTCCGGATGCTCCGGCAGGAACCGGCCTGAGACCGCGTATGCCCGCCTATGCGCCCCGCCTGGGCGCGGTGCCGATAGGGGCCGGGCGCTGCCGTTTCCGGGTCTGGGCTCCCGAGCACCGCGAGGTCCTCGTCCATCTCCTGGGGGCCATGGAGCGCGCCGAGCCGCTGCGGCCGGAAGCTGGAGGCTGCCACTCGGCCGTCATTGCAGACGTCCCCGCCGGGACGCGCTACCTCTACCGCCTGCCCGACGGCAGCGAGCGGCCCGATCCCGCGTCCCGATTCCAGCCCGAAGGCGTGCACGGCCCATCCGAAGTCCTGGACCCGGGCGCCTTCGCCTGGACGGACGCGGCGTGGACAGGAATACCGCCGCAGGACTTGGTCATCTACGAACTTCATGTCGGGACATTTTCACCCTCCGGCAGCTACCGGGGGGTCGCAAACCGCATGCAGGCGCTCAAGGACCTCGGGATCACGGCCGTGGAGCTCATGCCCGTAGCGGACTTCCCGGGCCGGCGCAACTGGGGCTACGACGGTGTGGACCTCTTCGCGCCGGCCCGCTGCTACGGCCGGCCCGACGACCTGCGCGCCTTGGTCGACGCGGCCCACGGACTCGGGCTGGCCGTCTTCCTCGACGTCGTGTACAACCACCTGGGGCCGGACGGCGCGTATCTGGCGGCGTTCAGCCCGCACTACTACACGGACCGGCATCAGTGCCCCTGGGGAGCGGGGGTCGATCTGGACGGGCCCCGCAGCAGGGAGGTCCGGGAGTTCTTCATAGCCAACGCTTTGCACTGGGTCCATGAATACCACATGGACGGACTGCGCTTCGACGCGCCGCATGCCCTGGCGGACGGAAGCCCGGAGCACCTCCTCCAAGAGCTGGCCGCGCGCGTCCGGGACAGCCTCCCGGCCCGGCGCGTGCATCTCATCGCGGAGGACAACCGCAATCTGGCCGCGATCGTGCGCGCCCAGGAGGAGGGAGGCTGGGGGCTCGACGGAGTCTGGTCGGATGATTTCCATCATATCATGCGCCGCTGCGTGGCCGGAGACCACGAGGGCTATTACCAGGATTTCCAGGGGACCGTCGCGGAGCTGGCCGAGGCCGCGCACGACGGCTGGCTCTACAAGGGCCGCCCGGCTCCGCATTTCGGAGGACCGCGCGGCACGGACCCGTCCGGGATCCCGCCCTGGAAGTTCATCTGCTGCATCCAGAACCACGACCAGGTGGGCAACCGCGCCTTCGGGGAGCGGCTCCACCACCAGATCGAGCCGGCGGCCTTCCGCGCCGCCGCCGCCGTCTGCCTGCTCGCGCCCCAGTCGCCACTGCTGTTCATGGGCCAGGAGTGGGCCGCCTCCAACCCGTTCCTCTACTTCACCGACCACAATCCCGAGTTGGGCAGGCTGGTGACGGAAGGCAGACGCAAGGAGTTTCAGGCCTTCTCGGCCTTCCGCGACCCGAAAGCCCGCGCCCGCATCCCGGACCCCCAGGCCGACGAGACCTTTTCCCGCTGCGTCCTGCGCTGGGACGAGGCCGAGCGGCCCGGCCACCGGGAGGTCCTGGCCCTGCATCGCGCCCTGCTGGCCTGGCGGCGGGTCTCCCGGCCCGGGCTGGGCGAAGAGCGCAGCGCCCGGGCGCTGGGCCGGGAAGGCGTCTGCCTGGAGTGGCGCAGCCGGGACGGCTCGCGCTGGCTGCTCATGGTGAGACTCGTCGGGAGCGGGCCTTTGGCCCTGGGGTCCCCGGGAGACTGGCGGACGGCATTCACCACGGAGGAGCCGGCCTTCGCGGACGACGGACAGCCGCCCCGTTCGGAGCCGTCGCCCGACGGGCCGACGCTCGGCTTCCGAAGGCCCGGGGCGGCCTTGCTGCGCCGATAGAGAGGTCATGAAATGCTTTACTCAACGACGATGAAGAGGCATCCCAATGTCGCCTGGCTGCTGGTGGCCGTCCTCCTGCCATGGGCCGGAGTCCTAGTCTGAATGCTTCAGTTGAATTGTGTAATAATCGCTTTACGGTGAAACCTGCTTCTCCCTAGAATCTATTGCCGTTGGGAGGGCAAGGAATGAAAAGACTCAGTGAGAAAGAATGGCGGGAACTGACTCGTCGGGAATATCAGAGAGATGCCCTGCAATTGCTTGAGAACGGAGAGACATCACCAAGAATCATACGTGATCTCTTTGGGATTTCTCGATCGACGCTCTGGCGATGGCGTAAGCGGTACAGACGCTTCGGGCTTGCTGGGTTAAGCGCTACGCCGCAAAATCGGAAACGGCGTGTCACGGCCGAGATCGAGGCGGAGATCCTTAAGATTCGAAAAGAGCGTGGCTATGGGCCGCAGCGAATCCAGCTCTACCTGAAGCGCTTCCACGGCATCGTCGTGTCTTCTAGCACGGTCTGGAACACGCTGCGCCGCAACAAGATGCCGGCCCTATACATGACGCGCTATAACAAACCCGCGCGGATAGCTCTACGACGCTACGTGAAATCTCATCCGGGTGAGACGATCCAGATGGACGTCAAGTTCATCCGCAATCCTTCAAGCCCGCGGCGGAAATTGTTTCAGTTCACGGCGGTCGATGATTGCACCAGGTATCGGGTGATTCGGATTTGCCCGCGCAACACCACGCGCAATGCCATAGATTTCTTTGAGACGGTCAAACAGATCTTCCCGGCCAAAATTCGGGAGGTCCAGACGGACAACGGGCCAGAATCTACCACGGAATTTGGCTTCCACCTGACCCAGCAGCAGGTGAAGCATAGGCTGATCCGGCCACGCACGCCACGCCTCAATGGGAAAGTGGAGCGCTCCCACCGTACCGACGAACAAGAGTTCTATTCGAGGCAGACGTTTTCCGACGAGAGCGACCTCATACAGAAGCTTGCCAGCTGGGAAAAGCACTACAATCAGGATCGCGTCCACATGGCGCTTGGCGGGAAGACGCCGGAAGAGGTCTTGAGTGAGAAACTGTCAACAGAATTGGAGGGACGGCCGGTTACATTGCAAGGCGACTAATACAAGGTATCGCTAATCAGCATCCGGCAATTTATGTGAACGACCGGGAGTTGGTGAGGTTGCTGACGCATCTGGACTGGTCAACGGATTTCCCGAAGATGCTTCCTGAGCGGAGCAAGCGGCCGGAGGTCTATGACTGCGGTCCGCCGGGGGACGATGGGTGCCAGATCGACCCGAAGACCCGGCTCCTGCGGCCCGCCCCGGGCCCCGCGGCCGAAGACGCGGACCTCGCCGACGACGCCGCGGCGCTCTTCCAGACCGCCGACGAGTCGTTCCGGGCCGGGCGCTTCGCCGCGGACTGAGGACCCGTCAGGCCCCGGCGGGCCGTTCCGCCGCCTGCTCGATCATCGCCCGCACCTGCACGGGCTCCAGCCGCCGGTGCAGGACCTTCACGTTCTTCCAGCGCCCCAGCCGGTAGTAGGCGTAGTTCAAGGCGAGCGTGATGTAGGAGGTCGCCAGGATCGCCGCCCAGATGCCCCGCTCGCCGAGAGCGGTCCGGCTGGACAGGAACCAGGCCAGCGGCACCCGGAACAGGACGGCGGAGATGAAGGACAGGGCCAGTATGCCGACGGTGTCGCCCGCCCCCCGGACCACGCCCATGATGGAGAAGACCCCGGCGAAGGCGAGGTAGGAGAAGCAGACGATGCGCAGGTACGCCACGACGTGCGGGATGATCTCGGCGGCCGCCGCCGCGTCCCGGTTGAACAGGGCGGCGATCTCGCCGGGGAAGGAGAAGATCAGCGCCATGAAGACGAGGGAGACGGCCGAGGAGAGCAGGATCCCGTATTTCAGCGTCTGGCGCACCCGGGCCTCCTGGCCGGCGCTGAGGTTCTGCCCCGCCATGGAGGTGACCGCCAGGCCGACGGACATGGCGGGGAGGAAGGCGAGCTGGTCGCACTGCTGGCCGATGCCGGCCGCCGCCGTG
>JAQUNT010000028.1 GCA_028717525.1 Elusimicrobiota bacterium | reverse complement strand
CAGAGCAGGAAGCTCCACCGAAGCAGGCCACGTCAGTCACGATCCAGCCGGCCCAGCCGCGCCGCGGCGAATCTGGGCGTGACTAAGAAGCCGGCCGCCAAGCCGAAGCGCAAGGCCTGGACCAGGCACGGCCGCAGCGACTCCAGCACCGCCGGCCGGCCGACCACGCCGTAGAACATGAAGCGGTCGACCGGTTCCTCCACGCGCATGAGCGCCGTGGCCAGGGCCGAGGCCCCGCCCAAGCTGCGTATGCGGACCCGCCCGCGCGGGCGGGCCGCCTCGCGGATGAGGTCCTTGCCCGGGTCGCAGAAGGTGGGGGTCCCCTCGCAGGCGCCGAAGAGGCACATATCCTCGTCCCGCGCGGCGACGGCCCGGAGCCGACGCAGCAGGGCGCCGCGGGCCCGCGGGCCGTACTCAACGGGGACGATGCGCTTGTCCGCGGGCCTCATCCCGTGCCGGACCAGGATCTCGGCCACCACAGGGGCGTTGCACTTCTCGACGAAGATATTCCTGACCTCCTGGAGGACCTTCAGCGAGCGCACGCCGATGTCGTCGGGGTCTCCCAGATGGCCGGGGACCAGATAGAGGCTCGCCGTCGGCCGGGCGCGGGGCGCGGGGTCCGCCCAAGGCTTGACCGAGGCGGTGTCATTCCTGCGGATGAGCGCGACCACGGCCTTGACGAGAGCCTCCCGGCCCGGGGGCAGCGGCCCCGGCGCAGCGCCGCGCAGCCAGATGCTGAAATGGCGGGTCCGAGCCAGGCTGGGCTGGGAATCGGCGGGCTTCTGGACGACGAGTTCCAGGCCCCCGGGGGAGAGCCGGTAGATCAGCCTCTGCCCGTCCTCCGACAGCCGGGCGCCCTGGAGGCGACCTCCCCCCGGCAGGGCCGAGCCGGCCCGCAGCGGCCTGATGAGCCGGCCGGGCAGGCTCCGGTCGAACAGCATCCCCTCTGCGCTCATGGCCTCGGCTCGGCGGGCTCCCGTAAGACATCCTAGCAAAAGGCCGAAAGCTTTTTGATAACATTGAATCCATGCCCGACCCGCGAGCCGTCGCGCCCCTGCGGCTGATCTCCCGCCGCGCCATCAAGGCCTGGGGCGAGGAGCTCTGGCTCAATTCGACCCGGCCCGAGTTCCCGGCCATGCTCTCCAAGAAGCGGTCTTTGGCCCAGGCCCTGCGCCGCAGGCCTCAGCTGCTGGGCTCCTGGTCGCGCCGCCTCTTCGGCCCCGACCTGCCCGTCTTCGCGAAATTCATCCGCACGGATTTCCCCCCCATCGCCCATATCGGCTTCTCGACCTTGGTGCGGCCCCAGGAGTTCCTATCCTGGATCTGCCGGGAGCAGGACCTGCTGGCGGCCCTGCGCCGCGGCCTGCGGCTTCCCGACGAGCGCGCCTTCCACGGCTTCGAGAGGGTCTACGAAGGCTGGGCCACGGACCAAGCCCTGGCCGGCTGGGAGGCGGCGCCTGCCCGCGACCGCCGCTTCGTCCGGGCCATGGGCCGCTACTGCCGGCTGGACCGCGAGGACATGTCCCGGCTGGCCGAGGACCTGCGCCGCAGCCACCAGCGCATGGTCCGGGTGCTCAACGAGGTGGACCTGCGCAAGGAGACGGGGAATCTCCTGATGATCAAGGCCGGGCTCCTGCACGCCCTTTTCGGATTGTCCCTGCAGTTCCATCCCCAGGACCCCACGCAGGAAGCGCTCCAGGAGTTCATCCTGGCCGGGGGCGGCCGCGCGGTCAAGAAGCTCCGCCAGGCCCGTCAGCGCCTCTGCGCCGACGCGGCCCCCAAGAGCGAGGTCTGGATGAGCCTGCCCGGCGACGGAAAGCTGCGCCTGGCCGAGGTCCAGCAGAGCTCGGACTGCACCCGCAGCGTGGCCGACTTCTTCACCCCCTTCGTCTGGATGAAGGGCGCGCGCTTCCGCAAGGGACATCCCGCTCTAGGCCTGACCGACGCCTCCCTGCGGCGCCTGATGGAAGGCATCGATTTCTCGGTCACCACCGTCTCCAGCATCCGCTGCCGGGCCCAGGCCCTGGACCCCGGCGCGGGGGCCCGGCGCTGCCGGCTCTGGGAGCTCCTGGACCGGCCGGCCCTCTGGCCCTTCTTCACGGTCCGGCGCCTGGACCTGGGCGAAGGGGGCCGCGCCACCGTGCCCGCGGCGCGGACCTTCCAGCATCTCGTGGTGCTCTCCGGCGGGATCCGCCTGGAGTCCCTGGGCCGGTCCTGGCGGCTGGCCCCTGCGGCCGCGGCCTTCCTGCCGGCGGACCTGCCGCAGGGCTGCACCGTGTCCGCGGCCGCGCCGGCTTCCCTGCTGCTGGTGGGCATACCGGCTCCGCGCGGGGACTGCGGCGCATGACGCGCTGGCGGGGCCTCTGGCGCACCAAGTCCGTCGACAGCCTCATCCACGAGTCGGAGACCCGCGGCCACAAGCTGGCCCGCGTGCTGGGCCCGCTCGACGTCACCATGATCGGCATCGGCGCGGTCATCGGCGCGGGCATCTTCGCCATGGTGGGCGAGGCCGCGGTGGGCGCCTCCAGCGGACACCCCGCCGGGCCCGCCTTGATCGTCTCCTTCATCCTGACCGCGGTGGCCTGCGGGTTCACGGCCCTGTGCTACGCGGAGCTGGCGGCCATGGTGCCCATCTCGGGCAGCGCCTACACCTACTCCTACGCCACCATGGGCGAGCTGACGGCCTGGATCATCGGCTGGGACCTCATCCTGGAATACGCCATCGGCAACGTGGCCGTGGCCATCTCCTGGTCGGGCTATTTCTGCAGCCTGCTCAAGAGCGCCGCCGGGATCCAAGTGCCGGTCTGGCTGAGCCTGGACTACCGGACCTTCGTCCAGCGCGGCCTGGACTTGGCCGCGGTCCCGCACCTCTTCGGCCTGCCCATCGTCTTCAACCTGCCCGCCGTGGCCATCGTCGCGGCCCTGACCGTCATCCTGGTCGTCGGCGTCAAAGAGAGCGCCCGCTTCAACTCGGCCATGGTCCTGTTCAAGCTGGCCATCCTGGCCGTCTTCGTGGCCGCGGGCTTCTGCTACTTCCGCAAGGAGAACTGGGTCCCCTTCGCGCCCGGCGGCTGGAAGGGCATCCAGGTCGGCGCGGCCACGGTCTTCTTCGCCTACATCGGCTTCGACGCCGTCTCCACCGTGGCCGAGGAGACCAAGGACCCGAAGCGCGACATGCCCATCGGCATCATCGGGTCCTTGGCCGCCTGCACCGTCATCTACATCCTGGTCACCGTGGCCCTGACCGGGATGATCCCCTTCTCCGAGCTGCGCCAGGGCATCGCCGAGCCCCTGGTCGCGGGGCTCGCTTACAACAACGCCCCGTCCTGGCTGGTCGGCCTCATCGCCTTGGGGGCCGTGGTGGCCAACACCGCGGTCCTGCTGGTCTTCCAGATGGGCCAGCCGCGCATCTTCTTCGCCATGAGCCGCGACGGGCTCCTGCCGTCCTATTTCGCCAAGGTGCACCCCCGCTTCAAGACCCCGCACGTGACCACCATCTGGACCGGGGTCGCGGTGGGCGTGCTCTCGGCGTTCTGCAACCTCGACGAGATGGCCAACCTCTGCAACATCGGCACGCTCTTCGCCTTCGTCCTGGTGTGCGTCGGCGTCCTCATCCTGCGCGCCCGGGAACCGCGCCGCCTCCGGCCCTTCCGCCTGCCCGGCGGCCCGGTCCTGCCCCTGCTGGGCGTCGCCTTCTGCCTCTACCTGATGCTGGGCCTGGGCCCGACGAACTGGATCCGCTTCGGGGCCTGGCTGGCGGTCGGCCTGGTCATCTACGCCCTCTACGGCTCCAAGAAGTCCGTGCTGCGCCAGGCGCACCTGCCGCACCCGGGCTGAGCCGCGATGGGGCACTTCGCGGCCAAGGACCTCTACCGCCGGCTGGGCGGCAAGATCGACGGCATGGGCTGCCGCGTGCCTTTCAACCAGGCCTTCCACTCCATCCTCAAAGCGCTCTACACCGAGGCCGAGGCGGACCTGGTGGTCCGGATGCCTTACGGGCTCTCCGACTTGGCGCGGCTGGAGGAGGCCGTCCGGCTGCCGCGGCCCCGGCTGGAGGAGCTCCTGGAAGGGCTGGCCGCCAAGGGCCTGGTGCTCGACCTCTGGGCCGCGGACAGGTACTGCTACGCGCCCTCGCCTTTCGTCATAGGGATATTCGAGTTCACGATGATGCGGACGCGCGGCGCCCTCGACACCCGCGCCTGGGCCCGGCTCTTCCGCGACTACATGGACGACGGGTCGTTCTGGGCCGCCAACTTCGGCCGCGGCGAGAAGGTCTCCATCCTGCGCGCCGTGCCCCGGGAGGAGGCCCTGCCCGCGGACGGGAGCCTGGAGGTCCTGGACTACGAGAGGGCGTCCTCCTTCATCTCGCGGGCGACGCGCTGCGCCGTGGGCATCTGCGCCTGCCGGCACGAGAAGCTCCACCTGGGAGCCAAGATCTGCGCGGCGCCCCTGGAGACGTGCACCGCGTTCGGCTTCGCCGCGGACTATCTCATCCGCCACGGCCTGGCCCGGGAGGTGGACCAGAGCGAGATGCGCGAGCTCTTCGCCGCCTCGCGCGAGCTCGGCCTGGTCCTGTGCGCGGACAACGTGCAGCGCGGGATCTCCTACGTCTGCCACTGCTGCAAGTGCTGCTGCTCGGCCCTGGAGGGCATCAACCGCCACGGCTATGCCAACGCCGTGGTGACCTCCGGCTTCGTGGCGCGCAGCGCCGGCGGGGCCTGCGCCGGCTGCGGGCTCTGCGCCAAGCTCTGCCCGGTCAACGCCGTCCGGCTCGAGGACGGACGCGCCCGCGTGGACGCGGAGTCCTGCCTGGGCTGCGGAGTCTGCGTGCTCAAGTGCGCCCGCCGGGCCCTCCGGCTCGAACGCCGCGCCCGGAGGGTCATCCCTCCGGAGACCATCTTCGAGAAGGTCATCCTGCAGAGCCTGGAGAAAGGCACCCTACAGAACCAGCTCTTCGACGACCCCCGGCGCCTCACCCACGCGTTCCTGCGCGGCTTCGTGGGCGGCTTCCTGCGGCTGGGCCCGGCCCAGAGGGCCCTGGCCTCGGACGCCCTGCGCTCGGTGTTCCTGAAGACGCTCCGGGCCGCGGCGCGGGCGCGCGGGATGGGGGAGGCGCTGGACCTGTAGCCCCTCGGCGTAGCGCGCCGCGATTTATTATAGAATCCTCCCGTGAGCGGCCTCTCCGACGACGGCGCCGGCAGCGCCGCGCGCGCCCTCTGCGCCGAGCTGAAAGCCGCGGACGGCGCCTCGGAGACGCGCGCGCTGGCGGCTCTGGCCCGGGTCTTCCCGGCCCGGGCCGCGCGCAGCGGGGTCCTCGACGGCGGCCTGGGCGTCCTCACCGCGGGCTTCTTCCGGCGCCTGCTGGAGGGCGAGCTGGCCGGAGGCGCCGAGGCCGGCCTCATCCTGTTCCATTCCGACCGGCTCGCGGAGATCCGCCGGGAGAAGGGCGAGGCCCTGGCGGCCCAGGTGCTGGGCCGCATGGCCGAGGTCCTCCGGCCGCGGCAGACCGCCGCGGAATGGCTCGGCCGGGTCGACGGCGACAGCCTGGCCCTGCTGCTGCCCCAGGCCGGCCTGCTGGCCACGCAGGAGCGCGCGCAGTCCCTGCACGAGCTCCTGCACCGCAACTCGCGCTTGCCGGTCAGCACCGGAGCCTCCCACACGCGGGACCTCTCCGGCGGGCCGGCCGACCTCCTGCGCCTGGCCGCGCGGGCCGCCCAGGCCTGCCGGGACGCCGGCGGCCGGGAGGCGCGCGCGCTGACCTCCCGAGGTCCGGTCCCGGCCCCGGTCCCGGCCGCGGACTCGTCCGCGGCCGGGGCGCCCAGCCTGACCGCGCGCTACCAGAGGCTGGTCCTGCTCAACCGGATGTCCTTGGAGCTCTTCGCGGACAAACCCTTCGCCGAAGCCCTGGCCGACGCTTGCGGCACGGTCCTGGCGCTGACCGGAGGCAAGTCCGCCGCGGTCTATTTCTGCGACGACATCGGCCAGCCGTCCTTGGCCGCGCGCCGCGGCGAGGGGCCCTGGACCGCGGCGGAATCCCGCTCGGAGGAAGCCGCGCTCGCGGCCCGGGCGCTGGCCGAGCGGCGCCTCCTGACGCCGCCCGGCGGGCGCCTGGGCTGGGCGGCCGCGCCCCTGCTCTATCCGCTGCAGGGCGACCGCGGCGGCCTGGGGGCCCTGGTGGTCGGCCTCCCCGAGCCCCGTCCCGGCGACCCCGAGCTGGAGCAGACTCTGCTGGAGATCAGCCGCCTGCTGCGCAACGCGCGCCTCATGCAGCGGCACCTGGAGGACCAGAAGGTCCTGGCCGCCGTGACCGAGCAGTCCGCGGACGCCATCTACATAACGGACGGGGAGGAGCGCATCGTGAGCTGGAACACGGCCGCGGAGACGCTTTTCGGCCGCTCCCGGGCGGACATGCTGGGCCGGCCCCTGGCGCTCCTGGTGCCCCCGGAGCGCCTCGCCGAGCACGCCGAGAGCGACGCCCAGGCCCTGCGGGAAGGCTGCCCCAAGAACTTCGAGACCGTGCGCCTGCGCCGGGACGGAAGCCTGGTCGCCGTGGAGGCCACCTTCTTCCCCCTGCGCGACGAGAAGGGCCGGCTCTTCGGCATGGTCCGCGTCTGCCGCGACATCACCCGGCGCAAGGAGATCGAGCGCATGAAGTCCGAGTTCGTCTCCTTGGTCAGCCACGAGCTGCGCACGCCTTTGACCGCCATCCAGGGCTTCGCGGAGACCATCTTCGACTTCTGGGACGAGCTCCAGCCGGAGCAACGGCGGCACTACCTCGGCATCATCCTCTCCGAGTCCCAGCGCCTGGGGCGCCTGGTCACGAACTTCCTGGACATCTCCCGGCTGGAGGCGGGCGGCGTGCTCCTGCGGCCGGCCCTGGTGGACCTGCCCGGCCTGGCCCGCCGCGCCGCGGTCCTGTTCAAGGAGCATCCCAGCCAGGCGTCGTTCCTGGTGGACTTCGCCCCGGGCAGCGAGCGGGCCTGGGCCGACGAGGAGCAGCTCTACCGCGTCCTGGTCAACCTCCTGGGCAACGCGGTCAAGTACAGCCCTTCCGGCGGCCAAGTCGCGGTCCGCGGCCGGGCCGCGGGCCCCGCGGTGGAGGTCGCCGTGGCCGACCAGGGCCCCGGCATCCCGCCCGAAGCCCAGGAGAAGCTCTTCCAGAAGTTCTACCGCGTCGGCGACCCGATCTCCCGCAAGACCCCGGGCACGGGCCTGGGCCTGGCCATCTGCAAGAACATCGTGGAAGGCCACGGCGGCCGCATCTGGGTGGAAAGCGAGCCGTCCCGGGGCGCCGTCTTCAAATTCGCCCTGCCCCGCGAGGCGCCGAGGCCCGCATGCGAGTCCTGATCATAGACGACGAGGCCTCCCTGAGCGCCCTGGCCGTGGAGTACTTCCGGCTCGCCGGCCATGAGGCCCTGGCCTGCCTCGACGGGGAGAGCGCCCTGGCCCTGCTCAAGGCTGACCCGGCCTTCGACGTCATCGTCCTGGACAAGCGCCTGCCGGGCCTCAGCGGCGTCGAGATCCTCCGGGCGCTCAAGGCCGACCCGCGCCTGGCCGCCGTGCCCGTCATCGTGCTCTCCGCGAGCGTCACGCCCGGCGCCGCCCCCGCGACCTGCGCCGAAGGCGCAGGGGCCGGGGCGGACCTGTACATGGCCAAGCCCTTCCACCCCAAGGAACTGGCCGCGGCCGCCCTGCGGCTGGCCGAGGGACGGAAGAGGACGGCGTAGTTGTCTCGCAGGTCCAAGCCGGCGGTCCTGGCCGCGGCCCTGGCCGGCCTGCCCTTGGCTGGAGCGGCCCTGGCGGGGCTGCCCATAGGCGCCTACCTGGAGTTCCCCCCGCTCACCCGCTACGTCCACCACGCGGGGTTCTCCTGGGCCGTGTCCGCGGCCTTGTCCGCGTTGGTGCTGGCCGTGGCGGGCCCCTTCCTGATCCGCGTCCTCAAGGCCCCGGCCGGTCCAGCCCGCAGCGGAGAGCGCCGTCCTTTCCCCTGGTGGGGCTGGCTGGGCCTCGGCCTGACCGCCGGGGCCTGGGTGCTGGCCTGGAGCCGGTTCCCCTGGATGGGCGGCCTGCAGCGCCACACCTTCACGCCTCTGTGGCTGGGCTACATCCTCGTGGTCAACGCGCTCACGCTGCGGCGCAGCGGGCGCTGCCTGCTGCTCGGCCGGCCACGCTTCTTCCTAGCCCTGTTCCCCTTGAGCGCCGCATTCTGGTGGGCCTTCGAATACCTCAACCGCTTCGTCCAGAACTGGTACTACCTGGGGATCGCCGGGATCAGCCCCCTGGAGTACTTCCTTTTCGCGACGCCGCCTTTCGCCACGGTCCTGCCCGCGGTGCTGGGCACGGCCGAGCTGCTCGCCACCTTCCCGCGGCTGGACGAACCGCTGCGGGGCTGGCCCGCCTTGGCCGCGCTCCCGGCCCGGCCCGCGGGCTGGACCTTGCTCCTGGCTGCGGGCGCGGGACTCATGGGGATCGGCGTCTGGCCGGACCGCCTGTTCTGGCTGCTGTGGGTCTCGCCGCTCCTGATCCTCACCGGCCTGGACCTGCTCGCCGGGGAGGAGACGGTCTTCGCGGGCGCGGGCCGCGGGGACTGGCGGGGCATCTGGCAGCCGGCTCTGGCCGCGCTCGTCTGCGGCTTCTTCTGGGAGCTGTGGAACTCCGGCAGCCTGGCCCACTGGGAGTACTCCGTGCCGTACGTGCAGAGGTTCAAGGTCTTCGAGATGCCGCTCTTGGGCTACTCGGGCTACCTTCCCTTCGGGCTGGAGTGCGCGGCCGCGGCCCGGCTCCTCAGATCCGGCCTCAGGACCGCGGCCCGGCCTTGAACGCGGCGTCGTAGACGGCCTGGAAGTGCCGGCGCCAGGCCGCAGAGCGGTAGGAGATCTTGAGGATCTTGGAGAGGTCCGGCTGGCCGTTCTCGAGCGGGGAGAGGTCGTAGGCGTCGAAGCCGTCGGTCTGGAAGGCCAGCACCAGGTTCTGCCCGGAAGCGACGGCGATGTCCATGTCCGGGCCGCTGGGGCCTTCCGAGCCCTGGAAGGCGCCGGCCGCGGGGTGCGGAGGATGGGTGTGCCACTGGCCCACGTATCGTCCGGTCCAGCTCTGATCCAGGATCGCGGCGAACTGGGTCTCGGGGTCGAAGACGTAGGTGCCCGCTCCGTTCTCGAGCACGGTGCTCACGGTCAAGGCCAAGGTCTTCTCGCGCTGCTGGAGGGGGATGCCCCTCTTTTCCCATTCCGGCATGCGCTTGAGCAGGTTCCGCAGGAGGCCGTGCTCGTCGAGGACCCCGACCGCGGCCGCGTGCTCCGCGCAGATGCGCGCCAGGGCCTCGGGGTCCTTGGCGCTGCGCGAGATGAGCTGCATCACGGGCCGGGTCAGGTCCGGCATCTCGTGCAGGATGATGCGGCCTCCGTCCAACGCGGCCTCGCCGCCGAGCTCAGGGACCGCGATCCCCTTGCCGGAGTCGACCCGTTCCGCGATGGCCCGGTCGAAAAGGGCCACGATGGAGGCGACTCCGGCCTCAGAGAGCAAAGCCGCCTTGAGTTCCTCGTGAGACGTAGCCGGAGCCATCTTGAAGTACTGGTCTATGTGCTGAAGGGCGGCGCCTAGCGCGGGAGAAAGAGGCAGGCTGGCGCCCGAGTCGTCCATGAGGCTCCAGGAGCCTTCCCGGCCGCGCAGGGCCACGCGGGGCTTGCCCTGTATCCAGGACAGGACTTGGGCGGCCTCGGCCCCGAGTCCGCGGAAATCCTGGGCCGCCATCCGGGGCAAAGCCGCTTCCATGACCGTGGGATGCAGGGGCGCGGCCCCGGTGATGGGCGAGAGCCGGGACAGTTCCAGGCGGGGCGGCTGCCAATCCGACTGGGCCAAGGCCGGGACGCAGAGCGCCAGGAGCAGGGCGGCGAGCATAGGAGAAGGTTAACAGGCCGGCCGTCTCAAGGGTTGGGCCGAAGGGGCCTCGTCCGGGCGATTTCCGGCCTAGGCCGGCTGGGACCTAGCCGACGTAGTCGGCCTGGGGCTCGGCCTTGGGCGGCGCCTTGGCGTAGCGGAACTGGGGATAGCCCACCACCAGGCTGGTCTGGACCCGGTGCCCGGCCGGCAGGCGCACCAGGGCCCGCAGGGCCTTGTCCTCGTTGACTGGATTGGTGATGAAGCCGACCACGCAGGTCCCCAGGCCCAAGGTCTCGGCCGCGTATTGGATGTTGGCCGCCGCGTAGACCGCGTCCTCGCAGCCGCACAGGTCGGCTGCGGCCGTGTGCACCAGGATGGCGCAGGGCGCGTCGTAGCAGACCAGGTCGCGGCCCGACAACTTCCCAGCCGAGACCTGCTCCAGCAGGGGCAGGAAGAACTCCAACTCACGGTATACCCGGGGCTGGAAGAGCCGGAAGAAGAACCGGCCCGCGGGATTGCGCAGCAGGGCCGCGAGGCGGCCCATCCCGGCCGTCACCCGCGCGCTGAGCTCCTTGAGGACCGCGCGGTCCGTGATCACCGTGTAGTGCACGTTCTGCCGGTTCAGGCCGTTGGGGGCCTGGGCGCCGGCGGCCAGGAGCTTGGCGATGACCTCGCGCGGCACGGGCTGGTCCTTGAACTCGCGCCGCGAGCGCCGCATCCTCAGGAACCCCAGGTACTGCTCATAGCTCGGGCGGTCGGCCTCGCGCAGGGGAGTGCAGGCCGCGGACTGGACACGCGGGTGGCTGATGGCATCGGCCGGGCAGACCGCCAGGCAGTGGCCGCAGGCCGCGCAGAACAGTTCCGGTCTCGTCATGACCTTCCCGTCCGGGCCGGTCCCGTAGTTTGGGAAGCAGACCTTGACGCAGAGCCCGCAGGAGGTGCATCTCGCGGCGTCGATGCGGATCCTTTCATCCATCTTCCCACCTCGCTTTGGTGAGCGGACCCGGCCGCCTGAGCCCCGGCTATCTCGCGGCCCGGTGCGGGTCGTCCGAGTACTCGATGAGGTAGAGGGCGGCCTGGATCTGGCCCGGGGCCTCCTTCGTGATCTCGGCCGCGCCCGGATAGAAGCTGTTGCCGCCCAGCTCCGTGGTGAAGGCGAAGATCTTGTGCTTGTCGTAGGCCCAGTCCGCGCAGTCGCCCGTGGCCACGTACATCTCGTTGGACTGCTGGGCCTCGAAGCCCATCATCTGGGCCATGGTCCCGGCCATGGCCTTGAAGGCCTTGAGGTCGGCGGCGTCCGAGATGGGCTCGTCCTTGCCCCCCCAGGGATACATGATCAGGTCGCTGTAGCTGTGGAAGGTGTTGAGGGTGGTCACGTTGGGGCGCGAGTCCAGGAAGTCGCGCAGGGCCTTGGTCTCCGGCTCGGAGAAGGCGCTGGGGCCGCGGTAGGTGTCGCTGTAGGGCGAGCCCGAGGAGCCGGCGCCGCCGAAGATGTAGTCGCAGTTGCGGTTGAGGTCCACGCCCAGCTCGTTGCCCGAGTT
>JAQUNT010000027.1 GCA_028717525.1 Elusimicrobiota bacterium | reverse complement strand
GGGGTCTTCCCCATCTTCCACTGCTCCCAGGAGGTCCCCTGCAACCCCTGCACCTCCATCTGCCCCAAGGGCGCCATCAAGATCGAGGGCGACGACATCCTGGGCCTGCCCACCTTCGACGGCTCGGAGTGCATCGCCTGCGAACAGTGCGTGGCGGTCTGCCCGGGCCTGGCCGTGACCTTGGTGGACTACCGCAAGAAGGCCACGGACGGGGTGGTGGTCTCCATCCCCTACGAGTTCGACCAGGCCACCATCAAGGAAGGCGACCAGGTGACGGTGCGCGACACCTTGGGCCAGCCCCTGGGCGAGGTCCCGGTGCTCAAGGTCCGCGCGCCCAAGTTCGCGGACCACGCCCTGCTGGTGAAGGTCAAGGCCCCGCCGGAGATCGCCAAGCGCATCGCGGGCATCCAGGTCCAGGCCCCCTGGGTGGCCCAGGCCATGGAGGAGAACGTCCAGCGCGTCTCGGACGACGACATCGTCTGCCGCTGCGAGCGGGTGAGCGCGGGCGAGGTGCGCCGGCTCATCCGCGAAGGGGTCCGGGACCTCAACCAGCTCAAGGCCCTGACCCGCTGCGGCATGGGCGCCTGCGGCGGCAAGACCTGCCCCGCGCTGCTCCTGCGCCTTTTCCGCGAGGAGGGCGTGCCTTTGGCGCAGGTCACGCCCCTGACCGCGCGGCCCATATTCATGGAGGTCCCCCTGGGCGCTTTCGCCGGGGTGCCCACGGGCTCGGGCCCGACCCGGGACGCGGCGCCCTCCTCGGTGGGCGCTTTGGAGGGGGGCGTCTGATGGCGGCCGCGGTCTACGACGCGGTGGTGGTGGGCGCCGGCAGCGTGGGCACCCCCATCGCCATGCACCTGGCCGAGCGCAAGCTCAAGGTCCTCTGCCTCGACCAGTTCGCCTCCCCGGGCCAGGGCAGCAACAAGGCCGCCATCGGCGGCCTGCGCGCGACCCACTCGGCCCCGGCCAAGATCAAGCTCTGCCTGGACTCCATCCGCATGGTCTCCACCTGGAAGGAGATGCACGGCACGGACATCGAATGGTTCCAGGGCGGCTACGTCTTCGTGGCCTACCGCGAGGAGGAGGCCCGCAAGCTCAAGGACCTCTTGGTCCTGCAGAAGCAGGCCGGGCTCGACATCGAGTGGTACGAGGCCGACGACCTCCTCAAGCTGGTGCCCGGCCTGCGCGCCGAGGGCCTGCTGGGCGGGACCTACTCCCCCCAGGACGGCTCGGCCTCGCCCATGCTGACCAACGCGGCCTTCCACAGGCGCGCCCAAGGCCTGGGCGTGGAGTTTCGGTTCAACGAGCGCGTGACCAGCATCATGCGCCGCAAGGGCGCGGTGGTGGGCGTGCGCACGGACAAGGGCGGCTACGCCACGGCCTGCGTGGTCAACGCCGCCGGAGCCTGGGCCAAGGCCCTGGCGGCGACCGGCGGCCAGGACGCCCCGGTCAACCCGGACTGCCACGAGGCCGGGATCACGGAGCCGGCCGCGCGCTTCCTCAAGCCCATGCTGGTGGACATCCGGGGCGAGCCGGGCTCCGCCAACTACTACTTCCACCAGAGCGCCAACGGCCAGGTCATCTTCTGCATCACGCCCGAGCCGCCCATGATCGGCACGGACCGGCGCGAGACCTCCGCCTACCTGCCCATGGTGGCCCGCCGCATGGTGGGGCTTCTTCCCAAGCTGACGAACCTCAAGGTGCGCCGCACCTGGCGCGGGCTCTATCCCAACACCCCGGACGGCTCTCCGATCGTGGGTCCCTCCCGGACCCTGGAAGGCTACGTCAACGCGGTGGGCATGTGCGGGCAGGGCTACATGCTCGGCCCCGGCCTGGGCGCCTTGGTGGCGCGCCTGATCACCGGCGCCTTGGCCGAGGGCGACGCGGAGATCCTGCGGGAGCTGCGGCCGGACCGGGATTTCGCGGCCGCCGAGGCGCTCAAGTAGCCGAGCGGCTTAGGCCCGGGCCTGGGCCGCGGGACCGTCAAGCACCTCGCGCAGCTGGCGCAGCAGGGACTCCGGGGTCAGCGGCTTGAGCAGGAGGGACAGGCCCGGTTCCAGGAGGCCGTCCTTCAGGACCGTGTCGTCCGGAAAGCCGGACATGAAGAGGACCTTGGGCGCCAGCCCCCGGGCCGCCACCGCGCGGGCCAGTTCCCGGCCGTTCATGCCGCCGGGCAGGAGCAGGTCCGTGACCAGCAGGTCCACGGGCCGGCCGTGCCGCTCCAGCGCGGCCAGGGCCTGGGGTCCGTCCGCGGCCGCGAGCACCTGGTAGCCGTGCGCGGTGAGGGCGCGGCGGGCCAGGTTGCGCACGGCCTCCTCGTCCTCCACGAACAGGAGCGTCTCCTGGCCTCGCGGCAGGGGCTGGGGCCCCGCGTCCCGCGGTTCGGGGGCGGCCTCGGGCTCGGCTTGGGGGAGGTAGATGCTGAAGGAGGCGCCCCGGCCCGGAGCGCTCTTGACCCGGATGTCCCCGCCGCTCTGCTTGACGATGCCGAAGACCGTGGGCAGGCCCAGGCCCGTGCCTTTGCCCGGCTCCTTGGTGGTGAAGAACGGCTCGAAGATGTGGCTGAGCACCTCCTCGCTCATGCCCAGGCCCGTGTCCGAGAAGCTCAGCACGACCGCGGGACCGGGCGGCAGCCCGGGGCCGTCCGGGGTGGCTGCGGCGTTCGTCGCGACCGTCAGGGTCCCGCCCCCGGGCATGGCGTCGCGGGCGTTGACCGCGAGGTTGAGCAGGACCTGGTCGATCTGCCCGGCGTCCACCTTGACGAGGCACGGCCGCGCCGCGAGCCGGGTCTCCAGCACGATGTCCTCCCCCAGCAGGCGCTTGAGGATATTGGTCATGTCGCTGACCGCGTTGTTGAGGTCCAGCACCCGGGGCTGGAGGACCTGCCTGCGGCTGAAGGCCAGGAGCTGCCGGGTGAGCACGGCGGCCCGGGCCCCGGCGGCCAGAATCTGCTCCGCGTCCGCGCGCCGGGGGTCGTCCGGGGGCAGGCTCTGCTGCAGCAGCTGCGCGTAGCCGTTGATGGCGCTGAGCATGTTGTTGAAGTCGTGCGCCACCCCGCCGGCCAGGCGGCCCACGGATTCCATCTTCTGGGCCTGGCGGGCCTCCTCCTCCAGCAGAGCATTATCCTTCTCGGCGCGCTTGCGCTCGGTGTGGTCCACGAAGGTGGCGAGGATGTGCTCGCCTAAGGTGATGCCTGAGATCTCGACGCTGCGCACCGTCTTGTCCTTGCAGGTCACCTCGTACATGGCAGAGGGGAAGTAGTCTCCGAAGCGGGCTGAATGCTCCGCGGCCTCCAGCCAGGGCGGGACGATGCGCCGGCGGTAGTCCTCGTCGGGGTAGGCCCGGAGCACCCAGTCCTCGAAGGTCGGGATGTCCTCGATGGTGTAGCCGAAGAGCGCGACGAAGCGGTCATTGAGGAAGCACATCTCTCCGCTGCGCGCGACGAGGCCCATGGCCACGGGCGCCATCTTGATGATCCGGCGGAGCCTCTCCTCGCTGCGCAGCAGGGCCTCCTCCGCCGACCGGCGCGCCGCGACCTCGCTCGCCAGCTGCGCCTGCTTCTTCTGCAGCTTGCGGAGCACGGCCGCGCTGTGCTCCTGGAGGGCTTCCTCCTCCTTGACCTGGGGCTCCGCGGGCGCGGCGGCCTGCCCTTGGCGGCGCTTCTCCAGCACCTCGCGCACTACGTCCCGCAGGAGCTCGAGCTCGGCCAGCTTGACCACGAACCGGTCGGCCCCGAGGCGCAGTCCGAGCTGCTCGTCCCGGGGGTCGGTGTAGGTGGCCGTGTAGAAGATGAAGGGCGCGTCCTTGAGCCGCTCGTCCGCTTTCCAGCGCCGGCAGAGCTCATAGCCATCCATGACCGGCATGAGGATGTCCGAGATGACGAGCTCCGGCGGGGCCTTCCGCGCCGACTCCAGGGCCTCGACCCCGTTGCGGGCCGAGGCCACCTCGTGGCCGGCTCCTTTCAAGGCGACCTCCAGGATGTAGCGGTTCTGGTTGTTGTCGTCCACGATCAATATCCTGGCCATCAGGCCTCCCGCGGCTGGAGGGTCGAGACCCGCACCCCGGAGCGCTCCAAGGGCAGGACCTCCGCCCGGCTGGCGGTCTTGTGCTTGGCGAAGGCCTTGACCATGGCCGCGCCGATGGCCCGCGCCTGCGGCCCCCGGCGGCAGAGCGCGAGCACGGCCGGGCCCGAGCCGGAGAGCGCGGCCCCGCAGGTGCCCGCGGCCAAAGCGGCCTGGAGCACGTCCCGCAGGCCCGGGATGAGCGGGGCGCGGTAGGGCTGGTGCAGGCGGTCGCCCATGGCCGCGGCCAGGTCCTGCCAGCGCCCGCGCTCGATGGCCGAGGCCAGCAGCAGGGCGCGCGCGACGTTCTCCACCGCGGCCTCGCGCAGCACGGTCTCGGGCAGCACGGCGCGGGCCTTGGCCGTCTCCAGCCGGAAGTCCGGGATGCAGACCACGGCAACGAGGTCCTTGTGGGGTTGCAGGGCCACGGTGCGCAAGGACCTGGCCTCCTTGATGGAGAGCGTGACCCCGCCCCGGACCGCGGGCGCCACGTTGTCCGGATGGCCTTCCAGGACCACCGCGTAGTCGAAGAGCTGCTCGTCCGTGAGCGGTGGGGGATCCATCAGCCGGTTGGCCGCGAACAGGCCGGCCACGATGGCGGCCGCGCTGGAGCCCAGGCCGCGGGCCAGCGGGATGCGGTTGCGGGCCTTGAAGACCAGGCGGTTGGAGAAGCGCCCGGCCACCACCGTGCGGGCGGCCCGGACCATGAGGTTGCTCTTGTCCTTGGGCAGGCATTGCGCGCCCTCGCCCTCGATCTCCACCACGGGCGGGCCGTCCTCGGAGTGCATCTCGACCTCGAGCTCGTTGTAGAGCCCCAGCGCCATGCCCAGGCAGTCGAAGCCGGGCCCGATGTTGCTGGTGGAGGCCGGGACCCGCACCCGCACCCGCCGCAGCACGCTCACAGCTCGAACCTACGGCCCGGGGCGAAGGCCCGGCGCCGGGGGGAGAAACGCGCCGCCGTGCCCGGGTCCTTGAGCCCGTGGCCGGTGAGCACGCAGACCACCGTGCCCCGCGGCCCGCGGCCGGCGCGGCAGACCTTGAGCAGGCCCGCCACCCCGGCCGCGCTGGCCGGCTCGCAGAACACCCCTTCCTCGCGGGCCAGGAACCGGTAGGAGGCCAGGATCTGGGCGTCGGTCACGGAGCCGATCAGGCCTCCGGACTCGTCGCGTGCGGCCAGGGCCCCGGCCCTGGAGTAGGGGTCGCCGATGCGGATGGCCGTGGCCACGGTCCTGGGCGCCGGCACCGGGCGGCCCAGCACTAGGGGCGCCGCGCCCGCGGCCTGGAAGCCCATCATGCGGGGCCGGCGGCCTCCCAGTTCCTTGTAGCCCTTCCAGTAGGCGGTGATGTTGCCCGCGTTGCCCACGGGCATGAACTGGAAGTCCGGGGACCGGCCCAGGGCCTCGGCCACCTCGAAGGCCGCGGTCTTCTGGCCCTCGATGCGGAAGGGGTTCGAGGAGTTGACCACGGTGAAGCCCTGCTCGTCGGCGATGCGCAGCGCCGTCTTGAGCGCCGCGTCGAAGTTGCCCGCCACCTCCACGATCTCGGCCCCGTGCATGACGGCCTGCATGAGCTTGCCCAAAGCCACGGCCCCGCGGGGCAGGAAGACCACGCAGCGCAGGCCCGCCTTGGCGGCATAGGCCGAAGCCGAGGCCGCGGTGTTGCCGGTCGAGGCGCAGAGCACGCCCCGGCAGCCCTGCTCCAGGGCCTTGGACATGGCCATGGTCATGCCGCGGTCCTTGAAGGAGCCCGTGGGGTTGGTGCCTTCGAACTTGAGGAAGACCGAGCCGGGCTCCAGGCCCGCGGCCTGGGCCAGGCGGTCGGCGCGGATGAGCGGGGTGTCCCCTTCTCCCAAAGACACCACCGGGGTGCGGCGCGTCACGGGCAGCCGGCGCCGCCAGCGCTCGATGAGGCTCATGGCAGCAGCCGCATCACCGTGTGGCGCCGCGAGATGCTGGGCAGGGCGAGGATGTCGCGCAGGGCGCGTCCGAAGGTGCCGGGGCTGGCGGGATGCGTGGTGATGATGATGGGAACGCTCTTGGGGTCGCAGCCGCCGGGCTGGTTGATGGTGGCGATGGAGATGCCGAGCCGCCCCAGGGCCGCGGTGACCGCGGAGAGCACGCCGGGGCGGTCCAGCGCCCCCAGGCGCAGGTAGAAGGCGCAGTCCGAATCCGCCAGCCGGGGAGCCGGGCCCGGCTGGGGGGAGGCCGGGGCGGCCCCGGAGACCAGCTCCCGGCCCAGGGCCATGATGTCTCCCAGCACGGCGCTCGCCGCCGGGCCCGCGCCGGCGCCCTTGCCGTAGAACATGAGGTCTCCCGCGGAGGCGGCGCGCACCAGCACCGCGTTGAACTCATCCGCCACCGCGGCCAAGGGGTGCTCGAGCGGGACCAAGGCGGGACCCACGAAGGCCTCGACGCGGGGCTCCCGGCCGTCGCGCCCGGTGAAGCGCGCCACGACCAGGAGCTTGGCCCGGCGGCCCAGCTCGGTCTCGGCGAAGGCCATGTCCTCCGGGCCCACGTCCGCGATGCCCTGCGTGCGCACCTGGCCCGGCCGCAGCCAGGAGCCCGTCACGAGGGAGGCCAGCACCGAGACCTTGTCCGCGCTATCCTGACCGCTGAGGTCCAAGGATGGGTCCTTCTCGGCCAGCCCCAGCTCCTGGGCCCGGCGCAGAGCCGCGGCCGGCGTCATGCCCTCGGACATGCGGCTGAGGATGAAGTTGGTGGTGCCGTTGAGGATGCCGTAGACGGCCTCGACCCGGTCGCCGGCCAGGCTCAGGTCCAGGGCTTTTAGGATGGGGATGCCGCCGGCCACGCTGGCCTCGAAATGCAGCCGGCCGCGGCCCTGCCCTGCGGCCCGGCGCAGCTCGTCCCAGCTCTGCGCCAGGAGCCGCTTGTTGGCCGTGACCACGCCCAGGCCGCGGCGCAGGCAGGACAGGACCAGCCGGCGCGGGGCGTCCAGGCCGCCCAGCAGCTCGACGACCGCGTCGAGGCCCGGCAGGGCCGGCAGCCGGGCCGGGTCCGTCAGGCGCCGCGTCGAGGCCGGCAGGCCGAGGCGGCGGGCCTCGGCCGCCACGCGGCGGTCGCAGACCGCGACGAGCTCCAGCCGGGCGCCCAGGCGGCGGCAGAGGCTCTCGCGCCGGGACTTGAGCAGGCGCACGGTCTCGGAGCCGACCACGCCCAGGCCCGCGACCGCGAGGCGGAGGCTGCGCATGGGCCTAGTCTACAAAATCTGTGCTACACTCTCGGTATGCTCCTGCTCTGGATCGGTCTCTGGCTCAACACGGCCTTCGCCGCGGAGACTCCCCCGGTCTGCGTGCGCAAGACCGCGAAGGCGGCCTATCAGGAGCCGGCCGACCTCAAGGCTCTGCTCTCCTGCCAGAAGAAGAGGCTGGCCCGCAGCGAGTCGGACTATCGGGCCCGGCACGGCAGCGCCCCTTCCGAGGCCGCGCTGGAGCGCTGGCGGGAGCATCAGCGCGGCGAGGCGCGCGATTACATCCGGCGCCATCCGGACCGCTCCCTCATCGAGGGGGAGCCTGAGCCCGCGGAGCGCGGCCCCAAGGCGGAGCCTGAGTCCGCGGAGCGGAGCCCGAAAGCGGGGCCGCGCAAGAGCGAGGCGCAGATGCTGCCGGAGCAGGACTTGAAGACGCTCCAGCAGCACCTTCTGGAGAAGTCGGACCAGGGCCGCAAGGGCATCACCCCGGAGATGGCTCAGGAGATCATCGGCACGCTCCAGAAGCAGCAGGGCTCCGTGAGCCCCGACATGCAGGAACTGCTCAAGGCCGTCCAGAAGGACGGCGCGAACCTGACGGGAGCGACCTTCCGCCGGCTCCAGGACGCCGCCCGGCAGGCCGAGTCCGCGGGGCTGGATTTGGGGGCTCCGCCGGACGTGAAAGAAGCCCTCCTGCACGGCGACTATGAGTCCGACGAGCCCCCAGCCGTCCCGCGCGCTTCCGGCGTGAACTAGTCCTGCGTGCCCGCGGGCCGCAAAACGCCATACTCTCCCAGCGGCACCGACTGAGCATGCCGCCTTCTAATCGAGCTCGACGACCTGCCCGAACTGGGGCCGGACCACGTCCTTGACCCCGGCCGCCTCCAGGCCCTGGGCCAGGGCCGCCTGCTCATCCGGGTCGCCGTGGACCAGGAAGATCTTCCGGGGCTTGGGGTCCAGGGCCGCGACGAAGGCCAGCAGGTCGCCCTGGTCCGCGTGCGAGGACAGGCCGTGCATCGTCTCCACCTTGGCCCAGACCTCATGCTCCAGGCCGAAGATGCGGACCTTCTTGGCCCCGTCCTGCAGGCGGCGGCCCAGCGTGCCCTGAGCCTGGTGGCCGACGATGAGGATGGTGGTGGTGTCATTGCCGATGTTGTTGCGCAGGTGGTGCAGGATGCGGCCGCCCTCGCACATGCCCGAGGCGGAGAGGATGATCATGGGCCCGGGCTTGTCGTTGAGGGACTGGGACTCCTCCTTGGTGCGCACGTAGTGCACGGTCTCCAGGCCGAAGGGGTCGTCGCCGGTCTTGGCCGCGTATTCCTTGAAGGCGGGCGCGAAGCCGGGGTCCGCGAGATTGCGGTCGAAGATCCCGGTGATCTCCACGGCCATGGGGCTGTCCACGTAGATCGGGATCTTCGCCAGGCCCCGCTCGCGCCGCAGCCTCTCCAGAAGGACGACGACCTCCTGGGCGCGCTCCAGAGCGAAGGAGGGGATGAGGAGCTTGCCCTTTTCCGCCATGGTGCGCCGGACCACCGCGGCCAAAGACTCGGAGAGGCCGTCGATCGGGGCGTGGCTGCGGCCGCCGTAGGTGCTCTCGATGAGCAGGTAGTCCACGTCCTGGGGCGCTTGGGGCGGCTGCATGAGCAGGGACCGGCGCCGGCCCAGGTCCCCGGTGTAGAGGATGCGCCGACGGCCGCCGGCCGCGGGCGCGTCGAGCTGGACCATGGCCGAGCCCAGGACGTGGCCGGCGTTGAGGAAGAGCGCCGAGACCCCGGCGGCCTCCAGGGCGGAGCCGAGGGCCTGGTCGCGCGCGCGGGCCAGGCAGAGGCGCACGTCCTCCTCGTCGTAGAGGGGGGCGATGGTCTGGCCGTCGGCGGCGTGGATCTTGTTGAAGAAGCGGGCGTCCGACTCCTGCAGGCGCGCGGAGTCCAGGAGCATGAGGGAGACCAGCTCCCGGGCGGCCGGGGTGCAGTAGAGCGGCGCCCGGGCCCCTTTCTTGTACAGGAGAGGCAAGGCGCCGGAATGGTCGATGTGCGGGTGGGAGAGCAGGACCGCGTCCAGGCTCTCCGGGGGGAAGGGGAAGTCGCGGTTCTTGGCGAGCGCGTCCTGCCGGTGGCCCTGGAACATGCCGCAGTCGAGCAGGACGCGGGCCCCGGCCGCGCTGAGGAGGTGGCGCGCGCCGGTGACTTCTCCGGCGGCGCCGTGGAATCCGATCGCGAGTTCTCCGCTCATGGGCGTAGTGTACCAAAGCCGGTCCGCGAATTCCTATAATGTGCATTATGAGCCAAACCAAGAGGGTCGGCATCATCGGCCTGGGCAAGTACCTGCCTGAGAAAGTCCTGACCAACAAGGACTTCGAGAAGATGGTGGAGACTTCGGACCAGTGGATCACCGAGCGCACGGGCATCAAGGAGCGCCGCATCGCGCGGCCGGACGAGGCGACCAGCGACATGGCCCTGGCCGCGGCCAAGCAGGCCCTGGCCGCCGCCCAGCTCACCGGGGCCGACATCGACCTGATCGTGGTGGCGACCATCAGCCCGGACACCTACTTCCCTTCCAACGCCTGCCGCCTGCAGGGCGCTTTGGGCTGCCGCTCCATCCCGGCCTTCGACGTCTCCGCGGCCTGCTCCGGCTACATCTACGCCCTGACCGTGGCCGAGAATTTCATCAAGGCCGGCACGGCCAAGCGCGCCCTGGTGGTGGCCGTGGAGAAGCTCTCCATGGTCACGGACTACACGGACCGCAACACCTGCGTGCTCTTCGGCGACGGGGCCGGGGCCGCGGTGCTCTCCACCGTGGAGACCGGGGGTATCCTTTCGAGCTACCTGGGCACGGACGGCAAGCAGTGCGAGCTCATCACGTTGCCCGCGGGCGGCTCGCGCCGGCCGGCCACCCACGAGACCATCGACCAGCGCCTGCACTACCTCAAGATGAACGGGGCCGAGGTCTTCAAGGTCGCGGTCAAGACCATGGCCGACGCGGCCCTGGAGGTCATGAACACCCTGGGCGTGCACAGCCCCGACGAGGTGAGCCTCATCATCCCGCACCAGGCCAACATCCGCATCATCAACGCGGTGGCCAAGCGCATGGGCGTGAGCCTCACCGAGGGCAAGGTCTTCCTCAACATCGACAAGTACGGCAACATGTCCGCGGCCTCCACGGCCGTGGCCCTGTGCGAGGCCGTGGAGCAGGGGCGCGTCAAGAAGGGCGACCGGGTCGTGATGGTGGCCTTCGGCAGCGGGCTGACCGTGGGCGCACTGTTCATCGAGCTGTCCTGAGGAATCCCATCGGGAAGACCCTGGCCGCCGGTCTCCTGGCGCTGGCGGTCTCCGCCGGCGCAGGCGAGGTTTCTACCCCCTACATGTGGGTCGGCAGCAACGGGGGCAGCGGCACCATCTCCCGGATCGACATCGCCCACGGCGGCGTGACCACCTTCAACCACGCGGGGACGGCGAATTGGGGCGCCGTGGACCCGGCCGGCAACCTTTGGACCACCGACCAGGCGGCGGGAGTCATCCGCAGGGTCAACGCCTCCGACGGCTCCATCAGCACCTTCCGCCCCGGCTTCCCGAACCCTTCGGCCATAGCCGTCGACGCCGCGGGCGACGTCTACGTGGCGCAGGGCGGCGGGCACCACGGGGTCTTCAAGCTGCGCGGCTCGGACGGGACGTCCATGTGGGGCAAGCTCAAGGTGACCGCGGTCATGGGCGCCGGGAGCCTGGCCGTGGACGCCTCCGGCGGCGTGTGGGTGCCTGACTACGGGGCCGGGACCAAGCTCAAAAAGCTCGACGGCGCCAGCGGCCGCCTGCTCGGGGCCTATGACGCGGGAGATTGGCAGACCGGGATCGCCGTGGACGGCTCCGGCGACATCTGGGTGACCAACCAGATCAGCGGCAGCGTCACCAAGCTCAAGGGCTCGGACGGCAGCCGCATCGGGACCTATAAGGTGGCTCCGAACGCGGCGGGCATAGCCATAGACGGCTCCGGCAACGCCTGGGTGACCAACGGCGCGCGGGTCACCAAGCTCGGGCCCGGCGGCAACGTGATCGGGACCTATGACGCGGGCAGCAATCCCAGCGGCGGCATCGCGGTGGACGCCTCCGGCGCTGTCTGGGTGGTGAACGCGGGCGCCGCCTCCGTGACCAAGCTCGGCCCGGATGGGAAGATCATCGGGACCTATCGGGGCGTGACCACGGGCGGGAACCTCGGCGATTTTACCGGGTTCGCCCTGCAGCGCTTCGTGATGCGCAAGCCGGTTCGGCCGCGCGTCGCCGCGGCCCCTCCGGCCCGCGGCCCCTGGACGAGGCTGCCGGACGTCCCGCTCAAGACGACGCAATACGCCGCGCTCGACGAGGGCGGCGGCGTC
>JAQUNT010000026.1:559-11634 GCA_028717525.1 Elusimicrobiota bacterium | reverse complement strand
CCGGATGGTCGCCCCTGGAGCGCGGGGGCATCCGGCTCTCGGCAGGGGCCCGCTCCGTCCGGCTGACTTTGGACCGCGGCAGCTCCGGCCTCTGGCGCCTGGAGCCCGCGCAGGGAAGGCTCCCCGCCTGGGCCCGCGCCGGCCGGGCCCGGCTCGCGGACCTGCTGCGGCGCCTGCCCGCGCCGCCCGCGGACTGCGTGCCGGAGCCGGCCCTGCGTCCCACGGCCCTGCCTCCGTTCTGGGGCAGCCCGGGCCGCGCCCAGGTCCGGCCGGAGAAGCTGCCCCCGGGCTGGGACCGGTTCGTGGGCGGGCTCTTCCTGGAGCGCTGGCGCGCCGCCGCGGGCCGGGAGCCGGCCCTGCGCGGCGGACTCCTGGAAGCGCGCCCCGGCGGCGGCGTCCGCGCGCAGGGGCCTCTGCCCGGAGACGAGGGCGAGTTCCTGGTGAGTCCGCGCGACGGTCCCAAGAGCTACGGCTTCCTGTGCGGCCCCCTGCGCCTGCGGGCGGACTGGCTCGGCTCCGGCGCCGGCGCCCGGCTCTGGCTCAAGGCGGCCTACGCGGCCTGCGCGGACATCGCGGCCCGGCGCGGCTGGCCGGCCGCGGTGCCCCGGCGGGAGGGCACCTTCCTGGCGCGCGCCTGGCGCCTCTTCGGCGCGGCTCTGGCGCCGCGCTCCGGCCTCCGCTCGAGCCTGCTGGGAGGCTGGGTCAGCGACGAGGGCATCCAGCTCGATCTGTTCCAGGTCGCGGGACGGCCCTACGGCATCCTTTTGGTCCCGGCCGCGCTCGCGCAAAAGCCCTACGCCAGCGGCCAGGGCGTCGGACTCCAGTACGCGATACCCCAAGGGCTGCGGGACGAGGGCCGCTGGCTGGCCGTGGTGGACGCCTACGCGCGCGTCCTCACCGGCGGCAGGAGCCCCCGGGGATGAAAGTCGCGGTCACGAGGCGCGGACGCGCCTTCCACTACAGCCTGCGCCTGGACCCGGACGACCATGAGGAGAGCCGGCGCGAGTCCAAGGACTGCCCGGCCCCCTTCATGCTGGTCAACCGCGAATACCGCGTGTCCCTGCCGGAGAGCTTCCGGGACATCCACCCCGACCTCCATGCCCTGGCCGTCTGGCACACCCTGCGCCCCGTGGTGGCCTCGCGTCTCGAGCTGCCCTTCGCGGCCTCCCCGGAGCTGGCGCGCTGGCTGTATGAGGGCCACGGAGTGACCTTGGTCAACGTCTCCTCCCGCCAGGCCCCGCGCCGCGCGCCCGAGACGGTCGTGCCGGCCCTGCTCTTCTCCGGCGGGATGGACTCCATGGCCGCCAGCCTCCTCATGCCCCGGAGCACCCGGCACCTGTTCCTGGACCGCATCCCGCACCTGCGCCCAGGCGACGGCGAGGACGTGCTCATCGACCTGGCTGTCGCCCGCAAGGCCTGCGCCGCGGTGGCCGCGTCCGGACGGGCCGTGCACGCCGCGGCCGACGACCACGAGTTCCTCTTCTCTCCCTATCCCATGTGGCATTCGGACATGAGCCGCCTGCCCGCTCTGTACCTGGCCGACTCTTTGGGCTTGAGCACCCTCGACGCCGGGGAGGTCTTCGACGCCGCCTTCTTCGGAGGCTATCATGCCGGCGCTTCGCGCTGGCGCATGAAGCGGCGAGAGGGCCGGCCGCCCCGGCCCGGGGAGAGACGCGCCCCCGAGGGATTCTGGGGCGCGGCGGGGCTGCGGCGGGCCAACAGCATCTGCGGACTCTCCGAGGTGGTGACCACCGCGGTGGTCGGCCGCAGCCGTTACCGCGGCAAGTCCTTCTCCTGCTACTATCCGCCCGCGCCCGGCAAGGAAAGCTTCTGCATGCGCTGCGACAAATGCTTCAAGAAGCTGCTCCTGCGCGCCATCGCGGACGGTCAGGAGGTTCCGGAAGCCTGCTTCGAGCGCTTCCTGAGCCTGCCGCGTCTCGCGGCCATCTTCGCTCGGCCCTACTTCGACTGGCACCATGTCTGGTACTACGTCTTCCAGAAGCTGCGCTGCCGGCATTGGTTCGCCCGGGAATTGCAGCGTCAGGCCCGGCAGGGGCCGGACCTCTCGGTCCTGGAGAAATGGTATCCCAAGGCCGCGCAGGACATGGAACCGGCCTACGCGGACGCGGTGCGGGCCAACATCGCCCGCTGCGCCCGGACCATGACCTCTGCGGAGATGGTTCGTCTGGAGGACCTGGACGTCCCGCCCCTGCACGCCCCGCCGCTCAAGGACCGGCCTGGGCCGGGCCGCGGCCCGGCCGTTTTGGTCCCGGCCGAGACCAAGGCCCTCTTCCGGCTCCTCCAGGCCAAGCTTCTGGGCGCACGCCGCCCTAGGTGGGGCGGCTGCCGGCTCGAGGAGGTCTTCCTGCGGCCCCCGGAGCCCAGCGTCTGGTTCCGGCTGAGGTCCCCACGGGGCCGCGACGTGGTGGCCTTGCTGCGCCGGACGGCCCCGGACGGGCCTCAGCCCGTTCTGCGCCTGGGCGCTCTCGGCATCTGCTTCCCGCTCGAGGGCCGCCGCCCCAAGGCCCTGCTCGGCCCCATGGCCCGCGCCATCCTGGCCGTCCTGCGGGAAGCCCGCCGCGAGCTCGGCCGCGTCTAGGGCCGGGGCGCCAGGCGCGCCGCCGCGGCGGGACCCAGCCAGAGCGCCCGCAGGTAGGGCTCATGACGGCGCACCCCCCGGGCCCGCGAGAGCATCGCCTTGAGGAAGGACCGGACGGCCGGAGCGTCCGCGGCGCCGGGGACGGGCCGGGCCAGCGCCGCGGCCGCCGCCGCGACCAAGGCCGGAGGCAGGCGCTGGAACTCTTCGGCCAGGCCCCGGCGGTCTCCGGCCGCGTCGCGCAGCAAGGCGCGGTTGCAGAGCACCCATTCGCAGGCGTCGCTCCCGGAGCGGGCCGCCCGCTCCAAGTCCCGCAGCGCCTGGCGCGGCCGGCCCGCGCGCCGGTTCAGCTCGCCCCGCCAGAGGAAGGCCTCCGCGTCGCGCGAGCCGGGCACGATGGCGGCGTCGAGGTCCGCGCGGGCCGCGGCCGGCCGGCCCGCCAGCAGCCGCGCCGCGCCCCGCCAGCACAGGGCCAGCTTCGCGCCGGCCCCTGCGGCCTGGTCCAGGTCCGCCAGGGCCGCCCGCGCCTGCCCGAGCCAAAGCCGCGCCTCGCCGCGCCAAGCCCTGACCTCGCAGGCCGCGCCGACGCGCTCCGCGTCGGCCTCGGCTGCGGCGAAGCGCGCGAAGGCCTCCTGGCGCCGGCCCAGGCAGAGCAGGGCCTCGGCCAAGTGGCAGCGCGCCCTCCAATCGTCGGGCCGGGAGCGCAGCGCGGCCGCGAACTCCGCGGCCGCGGCCGCGTAGCGGCAGTCCAGCAGCCGGGCCAGCCCGGTCACGTAGCGCATCCAGCCGTAGCGAGGCCCGGGGAAGCGCGCCAGGCTCTCGGCCCGGGCCCCGGCATCGGCGTAGCGGTTGCGGCGCAGGAGCGCGGCGGCCCGGAAGAAAGCCGGCCAAGGCGAGCCCGGCGCCAGCCGCTCCTCCCGCGCGACGGCCCGCAGATGCCCCTTGTAGAAGGCGTCGTCGTGCTGGCGCAGCCAGTTCTCCGGCCAGGCGCGCGAGAGCTGCGCCAGCGCCTCGGCGTCCAGGGACCCCAGGGCACGCTCGGCCGCGGCGGCGGCGCGGCGGTAGTCGCGCAGACAGACCCAGGCCAGGATGGGGGCGGCCCCGTCCGCGGTGCCTGCGCAGCGCTTCAGGTAGCGCCGCATATGGCGGCGCATGGCGGCCCATCGTCCCGCCTGCCCGAGGATCCATCCCAGGCGGAAGTCCCACAGCGGAGATCGCGGTTCCAGGCGCGCCGCCCGCCGCAGCCAGACCGCGGCCTCCTCCAGGCGCCCCCGGCTCTTGGCGGACTCCGCGAGCCTCTGGCAGGCCGCAGCGCTGGAGCGGTCCAGCTTCCAGGCGCGCAGGTGATGGCGCCGGGCCGGTCCCGGCAGGCCCTGGCGCTGGTAGAGGTCGCCCAGCTGCACGGCCACGGCGGCATCCTGGATCCGGGCTCGGCCGGCCCGGGCCCAGCAGCGCAGGGCCGCCGCGCGGTGGCCGCGCCGCTCCAGGAGTTCGCCCAAGGCGATATGCGGCCAGGGCAGCTGCGGCTCCAGTCGCGCGGCCTTGCGGAAGCAGGCCGCGGCCGCGGCCGCGCGGCCCTGGCCCACCAGGATCTGGCCCAGGGCGTGGTGGGCCTGGCCCAGGTGGGAGGACTCCGCGGCCAGCCGGCGCAGGATGGCCTCGGCCTGCCGCAGGCGGCCGGCCCGGCGCAAGACGTCGGAGAGCGCGAGGTAGAACGGATGCGGGTCCCGGGCCCGGCGGGCAGCCGAGCGCAGCAGGCGCAGGGCGTCGGCCGGACGGCCGGAGGCGGCGTAGGCCCGGCCCAAGGCGCAGACCAGCCAGGCGTCGGTCTCGCCCGAGCGCAGGGCGGCCTCGAAGCGGGACGCGGCGCGCGCGTAGGCGCCGCGGTTGAACAGCGCCACGCCCTCCTGAGCCGCCGGCGCAGGCGCCGGCCTAGACCTGGACTTGCGGGGGATCGCAGGCCACCTTGGCCAGGCCGGGCTTCTTGGCCAGCTCCCGGCAGAAGGCCTCGTCGCGCAAGCTGTTGCGGTAGTCGGGGGACTGGAAGCGGTAGGTGAAGCGCGTGTGGATGTCGTAGGTGCCGTTGGTGATGGCCACCACGTCCTCGATGAAGACCCGCTCCTCGTCCGTGGGGATGACGAAGACCTTGACCGCCGAATCGGCGGTCGAGATGTCGCACTCGGCGTTGCGGGTATGGGCCAGGGCGTTCCTCTCGGGGTCGACTTTGATGCCCAGGAACTCCAGGCCGCGGGTGGCGATGGCCCGGATCTGGTCACTCAACTCGCCGACCCCGGCGGTGAAGACCACCGCGTCGAGCCCGCCCACCGCGGCCGCGTAGGCGCCGATGTACTTGCGGATGCGGTAGCCCTCCACCTGCAGGGCCAGCGCCGCCCGGGCGTCGCCCTTGGCCGCGGCCTCCTCCACGTCGCGGCGGTCCGTGAATCGGCCGGTGATGCCCAGCACGCCGCACTTCTTATTGAGCAGGGAGTCCATCTCCTTGGCCGAGAGGCCCTCCTTCTCCATGACGAAGAAGTCCACGGCCGGGTCGTGGTCGCCGGCGCGGGTGCCCATGACCAGGCCCTCCAGCGGGGTCATGCCCATGGAGGTGTCGTAGGAGACCCCGTTCTGGACCGCGTTGATGGAGGCCCCGTTGCCGATGTGGCAGATGACCAGGTTGCACTTGAAGGGGTCCTTCTTGAGCAGCACGGCCGCGCGCTTGGCGTTGTAGAGGAACGAGGTGCCGTGGAAGCCGTAGCGCCGCACCCCGTACTTCTCGTACCAGGCGTAGGGCAGGGCGTAGACGTAGGAGTGCGCGGGCATGGTCTGGTGCCAGGCCGTGTCCATGATGGCCACGTGCGGGATGTCCGGCATGAGCTCCTGGGCCGCCTCCACGCCCATGATGTTGGGCGGGTTGTGCAGGGGCGCCAGGGCCGCGATGTCCTTGAAGGCGCGCAGGGCCTCGCCGTCGATGAGCACCGACTTGGCGAACTTCTCGCCGCCGTGGACCATGCGGTGCCCCACGCCCTTGATGCTCGAGGTGTCGGGGATGACGCCGTGCTGGGGGTGGGTCAAGGTGTCCATGACCAGCTTGATGGCCATCTTGTGGTCCGGGCAGTCGTGCTTGACCGTCAGCTTGTCCTTCCCGCCGACCTCGTGGACGATGAAGGAGCCTCCCACGGTCACGCGCTCCACGATCCCGGTGGCCATGATGACCTGGTGGTCCCAGTCGTAAAGCCTGTACTTGACCGAGGAACTGCCGCAGTTGAGGCACAGAATGCGCATGGGAGGGGCTCCTTGCCGCGAAGCGACGAGCTATTCTATCAAATCCCGCAACTATTAGAGTCGCTAATGGACCAGGAAGTCCAAGGACCAGAACACGACGACCCCGGCGCCGAAGGAAACGAAGGCGGGCAGGTCGAAGGCCTTGTGCAGGCGGGGCGCGAACTCGGAGGCGCTGAGGTAGAGGAAGGAGCCGCCGGCCACGCCGAGCAGGACCGCGGTGAGGCTGGGGCCCAGGCTGGCCAGGCCCGCGGCGCTGGCCGCGCAGCCCAGGGGGGTCGCCGCCGCCACCAGCGCCAGGCCCAGCAGGGTGCGGGTCCGGGAGTAGCCGGCCTGCTGGAACAGGGAGATCAAGGTGAAGCCGTCCATGAGCTTGTGCAGGATCATGGCCGCGCCCACGGCCAGGCCGGCCTGGCTCGTGGCCGTGAAGGCGACCGCCAGGTTGAAGCCGTCCATGAAGGAGTGGACGAAGAGCCCGGCCAGAGCGGCCCAGCCCAGCAGGTGGGTGTGGCACTCCTCGAGGTACTCGGTGCAGGAGTCGACCATGGTGAAGTTCTGCATCACGTAGAAGACCAGGAAGGCGCCCATGGCCCCGGTCCCGGCCAAGGTGGGGTGGTACTTCCAGGCCTCGGGCAGGAGGTCCAGGAAGGCGACCGCCACCAGGATCCCGGAGCGGAAAGCGAAGATTCGGCGCAGGCTGGGCCGGGAGAGCAGGTTCTGGGCCAAGGGGACCAGCCCCCCCACGCCGGTGGCGATCAGGCCCAGCACGACGAACCAGACGAGCATGATGGAGATTCTAGTATAATGCCTCGCCATGACCCAACTGTGGGGCTTCCTGCGCGGCCTGGACCTGGGGCTGTTCCACCGCATCAACCAGGTCTGGACCCATCCCTGGCTGGACTCCTTCTTCCCCTGGCTGACCGACCTGGACCGCAACGCCATCGCGGTCTGGGGGGCCCTGCCCGTGGCCGTGGCCTGGTGGGTCTACGCCAAGCGCGGCCGGGCCGTGAAGGTGCTCCTGGCCGTGGCCTTGGCCGTGGGCCTCTGCGACGCGGTGGCCTACCGGTTCATCAAGCCCAACGTCAAGCGCCTGCGGCCGGCCGACTCGGGCGTGTCCGTGACTTTGCGCACGCGCCGCGCGGGTACCTACGGCTTCCCCTCCAACCACGCGGGCAACGCCTTTGCCGCCGCGACCGTGCTGGGCCTGGCCGAGCCGCCCGTGCTCTGGCCGGCCCTGGCCGCGGCCGCCCTGGTGGCCTACAGCCGGGTCTACGTGGGCGTGCATTTCCCGGCGGACGCGGCGGCCGGGACCCTGCTGGGCCTGCTCATCGGAGGGCTGGTGGGCGCCGGGCTGCTGCGCTTCGGGGGCCTGGCGGGCGCTCGGCGCCCGGGGCGCTCCAAGAAGAAGGGCTAGCGGCCCCCCCCTTGCGGAAAACGCGTCCGACTGGTAACATTATGGCCCCATGATCGGCGCCACAGCCGTCCTCTGCCTGGCCGCCAGCCTGCTGGCGCCGCCGGCCCGCGCCCTCTACGACATCGCCTATTACCCGGCCGACGAGGTGCCGGGCTTCCAGCTGCGCCCGGCGCCCGCGCCGCGTCCGGCCACGGAGGCGGACCGGGCCGCCCAGCGCCGCAGCCTGGAGGCCATGGTCGAGCAGCACGTCAGCCAGCTGCGCCGCGAGGGCCGGCTGGCCAAGGACGAGAACACCGCCTGGTCGGTCTACGACTTCACCAGCGGCGAGAAGCTGGTCGAGATCAACGCGGACCTCAAGCTGCAGGCCGCCAGCCTCATCAAGCCCTTCGTGGCCCTGGCCTTCATGCACCAGGTCCGGGAGGGGCGCCTGGCCTACGACGACGACGCCCGCCGGCGCCTGGAGCGCATGATCCAGCACTCGGACAACAACGCCACCAACTGGGCCATGCGCAAGCTCGGCGGCCCCCGGGCCGTGCAGGACCTGCTGCGCCGCCGCTACGGCTCCGTGCTGTCCAAGGTCGAGGTCGTGGAGTACATCCCCCGCGGCGGCCGCACCTATCGCAACAAGGCCTCGGCCGGTGACTACAGCCGCTTCCTGCTCGCGCTCTGGCGCGGGGAGCTGCCCGGCTCGGCCGAGATCAAGCGCCTCATGGCCCTGCCCAAGCGCGACCGGCTGCTCACCGGCGCGGACCTGCCCGAGGACACCGAGGTCCTGAGCAAGACCGGAAGCACCAGCCGGCTCTGCGGGGACATGGGGGTGGTGCTGGCCAAGGCCCCGGACGGCCGCGAGTACGCCTACGCCCTCATCGGCATCATCGAGAAGCGCCGCGCGGCCCGGCACTACTACCGCTGGCTGCGCGCCCGGGGCGACGTCATCCGCGAGATGTCGGGCATGGTCTACCGCATCATCGCCGGTATGCACGGTTTTGCCGAGGCGCGCTAGCGCGCCTCGGTCTTAGGGCAGGATCGTCCCGTAGGAGAGCTGTCTCAGCGAGCCGAAGCGCGCGCCCAGGGCGCTGACCCTGACCACGTCCCCCTTGTGCGGGGCCTCGATGACCTTCCCATCGCCGATGTAGGCCAGCACGTGGTGGGCCGGCCGGCCCACGAAGATCAGGTCGCCGGGCTTGAGCATCCTGGCGTCCGTGAGCCGCTGGGCCGAGGTGGCGCGCTGCTGGTCCGCGGCCGTGCGCGGGATGCGGCCGAAGCCGATCCTGGTGAGGCTGGCCACGATGAGGCCGGAGCAGTCCACCCCGCCGTCGCGGCCCGGGCTGGTCCCGCCCCACTTGTAGGGAGTGCCCCGGAAGCTGAGCAGGGCCTTGACGAAGGAGTCGAGCAGGCCCTTGGGCGGCTCCGGCGCCGGAGGCCTGACGACCTCGCCGGAAGGGGTGAAGACCGGGGCCGGCACCGGACCGCCGCCCGGGCCGGGACCGTACCAGACCCGCGACTGCTGCCACTGGGCGCCCGCGGCCGAGTCTCCACCGAGGCTCTCGGTGCGCACCCAGCCCTTGGCGCTCTCCCAGGCCTCGGTCTTAGGGTTGTACTCGGTGAGCCGGCCCACCTCGACCAAGGACCAGCCGTCCTTGGTGAAGGCGAGCTGGCGCACGGGCTCGTCCTTGTAGAGCTGGGTCATGCGCAGGGAGCCGGGATCCTGCCCGGCTTCCGGCTTCTTGGAATAGAGCTCCGCGCCGTCTCTGCCGACGTAGTAGGTGGGGAATACCGCCTCTCCCGGGAGGGCGTCCCGCACCTCGTTGGCCACGGGCATGCCGGCCAGGCCGTTGGTGCCCTCGAAAGAGACGGCCAAGGTGGTGAGCTCGGGGAGCTTGAGCCCCTCCGCGGGGCCGCAGAGCAGGAGGGCCAGGGCCGCCGCGCCGAGCATCCCCTTGTCCATGCCCACAGGGTAGCGGGACTTCCGGCCCAGGCCCAGAGCCCTTGGGGCCCATGCCGGCTGGGTCCTTGGACCCAGAGCCGGGACTTGGTATCATCTCCGCATGGAAATGGACATCAAGCTGCTCGGCGGCAAGAAGGTCTCGGCGGAGTTCAAGGGCCTGCGCATAGCCACGGACCAGCCCCAGGACGCGGGCGGCGAAGGCAGCGCGCCCTCCCCCTTCGACCTCTTCCTGGCCTCGCTCGGCACCTGCGCCGGCTTCTACATCCAGAGCTTCTGCCAGAAGCGGGACATCCCCACCGAGGGCATCACCTTGAAGCAGCGGATGGACCTGGACCCGGAGACGCACATGGTCAAGCTCATCTCGCTCTCGCTGTCCTTGCCCAAGGACTTCCCGGAGAAATACCGCGCCGGCGTGATTGGCGCGGCCAACCTCTGCCTGGTCAAGAAGCACCTGCAGCAGCCGCCCCAGATCGAGCTTTCCGTCAAGCCGGCCTGATGCATCCCCGGCTGGCCCGCGAGCTCAAGACCGTCCAGGCCATGCTGGCCATCTTCTGCGCGGCCCAGCACAACGGCCGGGAGCTCTGCTCCGAATGCCGGGACCTCCTGGCCTACGCCCAGGCCCGCCTGGAGCTCTGCCCCTTCGGCCCGGACAAGCCCCCCTGCCGGGACTGCCGGGTCCACTGCTACACGCCGCCGCGCCGCGCCCGCATCCAGGAGGTCATGCGCTTCGCAGGGCCGCGCCTGCTCAAGAAGCACCCCTACCTGGCGCTGCGCCACGTCCTGGACGGACTGAGGAAGACCCCTAAGCGCCGAGCAAGTTAAGAAAGTTGACCCGTGGCACCGGTCACCGCTCTTTGATGACTAGGTGCAGGGTCACCTCGACCTCGGGCTTGGCCAGGGCCGACTCCACCCCGCGCAGGTGGCCCAGCATCTCGTCGAGCAGGGCCGACACCGCGGGCATGCGGGAGAGCTCCTCCGCGTGCCCGGCCTTGTCCGCCTCCAGGGCCTTGGTCCTGCCCTGCACCTCGGCGCGCGAGACCGGCTCCACGATCTCGCGCACGGACGGCTCGCCGAAGGAGCCCGCCTTCTTCAGCTCGGCCAAAGCCCGCTTGGCCGACTCCTTGGGGCAGCGGTAGGTCAGGCGCCGCAGCCGGCCCGAGGCCTCCTCGGCCCCGGCCCGGGCCGCGCCCACCTTCTGAAAGACCTCGCGGACCTTGGGCAGGTCCTGGTCCAGGCTCTTGACCAAGCCTTCCAGCCGCCAGCTCTCGCGATAGATGGGCAGCGAGTAGACCTTCAGCCACTGCACCGGCGGATGCTCGATGAGGGCCTTGTCCTCCGTCTTCTTCTCCTGCATGCGCTCCGGCGTCCCCGCCGGAGCCGCGGCGCCCGAGGCGGCCAAAGCCGCGGCCAGCCAGATTGCGGGGTTCACGGCTTCCTCCTGGCGGTGCGCAGCTGCGCCACCCTGAGGCGCACCTGGGCGCGCCGCAGGGAGGCCTCCGCGTGCGCCAAGGTCATGGGGTCGAGGCCCTTCTGGAGCAGTTCCGCCTTGGCCCGCTCCAGGGCCTGGTGCGCCCGCTCCCCGTCGATGCTCTCGGCCATCTCGGCCGTTTCGGCGAAGAGCGAGACCTTGTCGTTGTGGATCTCGGCGAAGCCCCCGGAGACCGCGAAGACCTTGGTCTCGTTGCCCGTCTTGAAGCGCACCTCGCCCGGCTGGAGCTGGACCAGGAAGGGCGCGTGCCCGGGCAGGACCCCCATCTCGCCCTCCCAGGCGGGCAGGACCACGAAGTCCCCGTCCCCGCTGAAGGCGGGCCGCTCCGGCGTGATCAGTTCCAAGGTCA
>JAQUNT010000026.1:0-549 GCA_028717525.1 Elusimicrobiota bacterium | reverse complement strand
CGGGCATGCTAGGCCTTCTCCGCCATGGCCTCGGCGTTGGCGACCGCCTCGTCGATGGAGCCCACCATGTAGAAGGCCTGCTCCGGCAGGGCGTCGTACTTGCCCGCCACCAGGCCCCGGAAGCCCGCGATGGTGTCCTTGAGCTTGACGTACTTGCCCGGGCGGCCCGTGAACTGCTGGGCCACGAAGAAGGGCTGGGACAGGAACTTCTGGATCTTGCGCGCGCGCGCCACCACCAGTTTGTCATCGTCGGAGAGCTCGTCGATGCCCAGGATGGCGATGATGTCCTGAAGGTCGCGGTAGCGCTGCAGGACCTTCTGCACCGAGCGCGCCGTCTCGTAGTGCTCGGGCCCCACGATCTTGGGGTCGAGGATGCGCGAGGTCGAGTCCAGGGGGTCCACGGCCGGGTAGATGCCCAGCTCGGTGAGCTGGCGGGAGAGCACCGTGGTGGCGTCCAGATGCGAGAAGGTCGTGGCCACGCCCGGGTCGGTGAGGTCGTCGGCCGGCACGTAGATGGCCTGGATGGAGGTGATGGAGCCCTTGGCGGTG
>JAQUNT010000025.1 GCA_028717525.1 Elusimicrobiota bacterium | reverse complement strand
CGCCTCTTACCGCGTGGTCAACGCCAGCCGCGGCGCCGCCACCACCGCCATCGCCAAGGGGCTCTTCCTGAAGGCCGTCGACGAGGTCCGGCCCCGGATCGTGACCCTCATGATCGGCGCGGCGAACTATTGGAACTTCACCGGATTCCATCCGCCCGGCCGCCCCTTCCTGGCGCGCGCTCTCGTCGACGCCCTGCGCAACATCCGCGTGCTCAAGCTCATCCGGCTGCTCCGCCGCCCCTGGCAGAGCCGGCCCCCGGGCGCGGCCGCCGCGGCTTGGCCCCGGGAGGTCGGCCCCTGCCGGCAGGCGGCGCGGCGCGCGGACCTCTCCTCCAGCGTCATCGGGCTCCTCGAAGCCGGCCGCGTGGACGCGGCCCGGCGGGCGGTCTCGGCCGCTTTGGCCGCCCAGCCCGAGGCGGCGAGGCCGCTGGCCTTGGCGGGGTTCGTGGAGGTGGTCGCCCAGGACCCGGCCCGGGCGCGCCCCCGCTTCGCGGCGGCCCTCCGGCGCTCTCCGGGGGACGCCTACGCGCGGGTGGGGCTCATCGGCGTGGGGCCCGAGAGGGGGCCGAGCGCCTGCCGCAGCCTCGAGCGCGTGCTGGCCGCGGCGCCGCCCGACGCCCTGCTCTGCCGCATCGCGGGGCACATCGCCGAAGATCGGGCGGGCCCGGACTGCGCCGCCGCCCTGTTCCAGAGCTCCCTGCGGCTCGACCCCTGCCAGCCCGACACTTGGCTGGCCGTAGGGCGGCTGCGGCGCGATGAGCGGCGGTCCGAGGCGGCCCGGGCCGGCAAGGCCCCGGCCGCGCCCGGCGCCGTCGCGCCCGCGCCGGCGGCCCGGGCCGAGTTCGAGGCCCTGCTCAACGGCGGTCGATACGATGAGATCCTGGCGCTGTGCACGGCCCGCCGCCTGGCCCGGCCCCCGTGGCAGGAGCTCTGCATCGGCGCGCCCGAGGCCCTGCGCATCGCGGGCGCGCCGGAGCGGCAGGTGCTGAGGCTGGCCCGGCACATCCTCCGCCTGCGGCCGGGGGACTACCGCCCGCTCCTGGTGATGGGCGAGGAGGAGCTCAACAAGAAGCGGGGCCGCGAGGCTGAGGCCTTCTTCGCCCAGGCCGCGTCCCTGCGTCCGCGGGACGCCGGCCTCGTCTTCGCCATCGCGCTCAAGCTCCTTTACCACGATCAGGTGCCGCTGGCCAGGCAGTGGGCCGAGCGCGGCCGGAGGCTGGCCCCGGAGGCGCCGGATTTCGACCTGCTGACCTGGCATTCCTACCGGCGCCGGGGCACCAAGATGGGGGATCCCGCCGCGGCGGAGCCCTGGGCGCGGAGGTTCCGGGAGCACGCCCGCCTGGGCCGGCGGCTGGTCTACTGGAAAGAACTCCAGGACCAGCCCATGGATGAGCTCATGGCCGAACCCGAGGGTCCGGCCGGCGCGGGCGCGGACGAGGCGTCCCTGCCGCGGCTGGAGGCCTGGATCCGGAGCGACATCCGGGAGATCGCCGCCGAATGCCGCAGGCGCGGGATCAGGCTGGTCATCATGGACTATCCGGAGGGGACCGGCTTCGCCCGGTACGCGGGCTACCGGGAGCTGGCCGCGTCCGAGGGGGCGGTCTTCGTCGACGTGCACGCGGCCTTCGCCCGCCTGCGCGAGCAGGGCGTCGAGGCCGGTTATTACTCCCGGGACGGCCACTGCAACGCCGCGGGCTACGGGCTCATCGCCCGGACCTTGGCCGACGGGCTCAAGCGGGCCGGGCTGGTGCCCTAGGGTATGAGGCGGCTCCTGGGCCTGGCCGCGGCGCTCGCCGCCCTTTGGCTCCTGTGGGACACCCGCGTGGTCTACCCGGTGCGTATCCTGGTGACCTTCCTGCACGAGGGCAGCCACGGCCTGGCCGCGGTGCTCACGGGCGGGCAGATCGAGAAGATCACCGTGGCGGCCGACGGCAGCGGCCTCTGCCTGACCCGCGGCGGCTGGCGCTGGGCGATCCTCTCGGCCGGCTATCTCGGCTCCATGTTCTGGGGCAGCCTCATCCTCATCCTCGCCTGCCGCACCCGCTGGGACCGGGCGGTCTCCCTGGTCCTCGGCCTGGGGCTCATGGCCGTCACCCTCATCTACGTGCGCTCCTGGTTCGGCCTGGGCAGCGGACTGCTCCTCGGCGCCCTCCTGGCCTCGGCCGGGAGATGGCTCCCGGAGGAGGTCAACGACGCGCTCTTGACCGGCATCGGCAGCGCCAGCTGTCTGTGCGCGCTCTTCGATATCCGCGGCCTGATGAAGACCTCCTGCCCCACGGACGCGACCATGTTCTCGCGCGAGATCCTGCCCCTGCCGGCCGCGGTCTGGGCCGCGCTTTGGGGGGTCCTGGCCCTGGCCTGCCTGGCCGCGGCGCTCAGGATCTCCCTGGCTCCGGGGCCGAAGCCGGCGAGCCGGGCCATTTGGTAGAATCCTCCTATGACCCACGGAATGCCGACCATCTACAAGATCCTCCTCGGGGCCGCGGCCGTCGCATTGGCCGGCATCGCCGCGCTCACCATCGCGCTCAAGATCTGGCTGCCTCCGCAGAAGGTCCAGCAGTTCATCGTGGAGCGGGCCGGCAAGGCCCTGGGCCGCGAGGTCCGGCTCAAATCCGTGGACCTCGGGGTGATCAAGGGCCTGGTGGTGGAGGGCCTGGAGGTCTCGGAGAAGCCCGATTTCAAGGCCGGGGTCTTCGCGGGCGTGGAGACCTTCCGTTTCCGCATCCGCCTGCTGCCCCTGCTGCGCAAGGCCGTGGTCATCGACGAGATCACGGTGGCGGGCCCGAGTCTGGCCGTGGTCCAGCTCAAGCCCGGCGTCTTCAACTTCTCGGACCTCCTGGAGGCTCCGGCCAAGGCGGCGCCGTCCGCGCCGTCCGCGCCGGCCCTGCCCTTTGCCCTGCAGGCAGCGGTCGTCGGGCTCAAGGACGGGCGGATCGCCTATCAGGACAAGGTCTCGGGCGCGCGGTGGCGCGTCGAGAAGCTCCGGGGCGTCATCAAGGACCTGAGCCTGGCCAAACCCTTCGGGGTCCAGGCGGGCCTGCAGGCCGAGCAGCTCGCTCCGGGCCGCCTCAAGGCCAAGCTGGACTTCGACGGCCGAGTGGACCTGTCGTGGATGTCCTCGGGCAAGCTCTCCCTCGATATCAAGAAGCTCTCCGCGGACCTCTCCGGCCTGGCCCTGTCCCTGGCGGGCCCGGTGCAGCTCGACGGGCAGGCCCTCAAGGCCGAGGACCTCAAGGGCAAGCTGGGCAACGGCAAGCTCGCCATCAAGGTCTTGGTCCGGGACTTCAATACGGCGCCGGACGCCCGCCTGGAGGCCAGCCTGAGCGAACTCGACGCGGCCCAGCTCCTGGAGGTCAAGGACACGGCGGCCGGGCCGCAGAGCCCGGCTCCCGCCGCGGGCCAGGGCCCGCGGTCCCCGAAGGCGCAGGCCGTGGTCCGCTCGCCGGAGGGGACGCCGCCCATGAAGACCAGCGGCAAGGTCGAGGTGGGCAAGATCCGCTATCGTACGTTCCAGGCCGATAATCTGCTCATGTCCTGGGACCTCAAGGGCATCACCCCGGACCAGCGCAGGCTTTCCGGCTGGGCCAAGCTCAGCGTCGGCGGAGGCACCTTCGCGTCCGAGGCGGGGGGCGGCGGGCGCTCCCAGCTCATGAAGGCCCTGCTCATCCCGCTGGCCGTGCTCAGGCAGATCGGACGCCTGGGTTCGTCCGTGGGCCTGCTGCCCTCCTTCGACCAGTTGGTCTTCTCCGAGATCAAGGGCGACTACGTCTTCCAGAACGGCCTCATGACCATCCGGGATTTCCACATGGACAGCGCGGCGGCCAAGGTCTCGGCCGCGGGGACCATCGACCTGCCCGCCCAGACCCTCGCCCTCCAGGTCACCATCGCGCTGGCCAACGTGGAGCCCATCGGCGTGGACGTGGGGGGGACCTTCGACGAGCCCAAGCCCAGGCTGCGCCTGACCAAGGCGCTGGCCGCGCCGGTCCAGAAGCTGGCCCAGCCCGCCGTGGACATCCTCAAGGGGCTCTTCAAGAAGAGATAAGGGCCGCGCTCATGAAGATCTCATACCGTTTCCGGCTGCAGGGCGGCGCGGAGACCGCCTTCGACCTGGAGCTCGACGCCGAGACCTTGGGCCTCGTCCCCGCGGCCGGCGAGCCGCCGCCGGAGTGGACCCGCCTGGGCAACCGGCGCTGCCCGCACTGCCCGCTGACGGAGGAGCGGCACCCCCATTGCCCCGTGGCCCGCAACCTCGCCGGGATCATCCGGGAGTTCGGGCCGCGCATCTCCTTCGAGGAGGCGGACATCTCCATCGCCACCGAGGCCCGGGAGTTCCGGCGCCGCGCGCCCCTGCAGAGCGGCGTCAGCAGCCTCATCGGCATCGTGATGGTCACCAGCGGCTGTCCCCACCTGGACAAGCTGCGGCCCATGGTCTACACCCACCTGCCCTTCGCCACGACGGAGGAGACCTCCTATCGGGCCATCTCCATGTACCTGCTGGCCCAGTACCTGCGCCAGGAGAAGGGGCTCGCGCCCGACTGGGACTTGGCCGGCCTGGTGGGGATCTACGATGCGGTCAGCCTGGTGAACAAGCATTTCGTGGAGAGGCTCAAGACCATCGCGATGCTGGACGCCGCCCTCAACGCCGTCATCAAGCTCGACTGCTTCGCAGCCATGACCTCCACCATCATCAAGGCGCGCTGCCTGGCCGGCGCCGAGCGCCTCTTCCAAGGCTACCTCAGCTAGAGGAGGGCGTAGCGTCTGGCGTAGATGTTGGCCACGATGCCCAAAGACCACAAGGTGATGGCCAGGCTCGAGCCCCCGTAGGAGATGAGCGGCAGGGGGATGCCGGCCACCGGTATGATCCCCAGGCACATCCCCATGTTGAGCGCCAGCGCGAAGGTGAACATGGAGACGAAGCCGCAGCAGACCAGATAGCCGAAGGTGTCGCGGGCGGAGCGGCCGGCCACCACCATGCGCCAGAGCAGGAGCAGGTAGAGCCCCAGGATGGTCATGGTGCCCCAGACCCCCATCTCCTCGCCCACCACGGCGTAGATGAAGTCCGTGTGGCGTTCGGGCAGGAAGCCCAGCTGCGACTGGGTGCCCGAGAAGAGCCCCTTGCCCAGCAGTCCGCCCGAGCCGATGGCGATCTGCGACTGATGCACGTGGTAGGCCGCCCCCTGGATGTCCTCCTGGGGAGCCACGTAAGCCACGAAGCGGTTGCGCTGGTAGCCCTTGAGCTTGGCGTTGACCGCGATGCCGGAGAGCAGGCCCGCGCTGAAGATGATGGGGACGGCGATGAAGGTGACCGCGCGGATATGCAGGCGCATCATGGCCGCCAGACGCCAGGCCGCCAGGCTCAAAAGGGCCGAGGCCAGCACGGCCCAGACCGCGGGCCAGCCGAAGTGCGTGGCGCGCATGAGCAGGTCGGGCCAGGAGTCGGGCTCCGGGGCCGCATAGCGGATCTGGCACCAGGTGATGAGCAGGGGCAGGCCCAAAGCGACCAGGCCGTAGCCCGTGATGGCGCTCAGGTGGCGGGTGCTGGCGCCCGCGCAGAAGAGCATCCCCAGCACGATGGGGAAGAAGGAGAGGAAGGTCGCGAAGTCCGGCTCCTTGAGGATCAGCACCAGGACCGGGGCGAGGATGGCGAAGCAGGCGAGCACGGTCTCCAGCTCCGCGGCCCGGCGTACGCGCCGGCTCAGGAAGGCGGCCAGGACCAGGATCGTGGCGGCGCGGGACAGCTCGGAGGGCTGGAACGAGACGAACCCGAGGTCGAGCCAGGCCTTGTGGCCCTTGTGCGCGGTGCCCACGGTGAGCACGCAGACCAGCAGGGCCATGGCCAGGCCGTAGATGACCTTGGACTGGTCCTGGTAGACCTGGTAGTTGAAGCTCATGGCGAAGACGAAGAGGGCCGCGCCCAGGCCCAGGGCCAGGAGGTGCCTCTGCACGATCTGCCCGTAGTGGGGGAGCGGGTTGGCCGCGGAGAAGACGGCGAGGCCGCCCATCAGGATCAGGCCGATCACGATGGCGATGTAGCCCCAATCGAAGCGGCTCCGGGCTCCGCTCTCCGCGCGCAGGACCATGTGCCACCATCTTACCAAACCGCGCGCCGGGATTCAGCCGGTGACTCCCGTTTGACGTCCGCCCGGCATCATTATTAGCTAGAATATGTCCCAAGCCGGGCCCAGTCCGAAGGAGGACCTCATGAAAGGCGACGCGAAGCTGATCGACACGTTGAATTCTCTGCTGGCCGACGAGCTGACGGCCATCAACCAGTACATGGTCCACGCCGAGATGTGCGAGAACTGGGGCTACGACCGTCTCCACGACCACTTCCGCAAGCGCTCCATCGACGAGATGAAGCACGCGGAGCGGCTCATCGCGCGCATCCTCTTCCTGGAGGGCCGGCCCGAGGTCAGCGAGCTGCGCAAGATGCTCATCGGCCCCGAGGTGCCCAAGATGTTCTCCGGGGACCACGAGCTCGAGCTGGGCGCGGTCAAGGCCTACAACGCGGCCATCGCGCAGGCCGTCGCGGCCAAGGACAACGCCACGCGGGAGATCCTGGAGAGCATCCTCAAGGACGAGGACCGGCATATCGACGACATCGAGGAGCGCCAGGACCAGATCTCCCAGATGGGCCTGCCCCAGTTCCTCAGCGAGCAGACCAAGGACTGAGCCCGGCGCTCAGAAGCTGTAGCGCAGGGTGAGCGCGCCGGAGTGGCTGGAGAAGGCCTCCTTGAGGACGAGGTCGTAGTCCAGGAGGACGCTCAGGCCGCTGCGCCGGGTCAGGGCCAGCCGGCCGCCCAGGTCGAAGCCTGAGCGGGCCGGGGTGAAGCCATCCGTGGTGAAGGCGGGCCCGCCGCCGGCGAAGGAGGCCTGCGCCTGCTGGCTCTGCGCCACGATGTCGTAGAGCCAGCGCGCGTGGAAGTCGGGGGCGAACTCCCCCGACCGGGTGCGCCTCGGATAGGACAGCTTGAAGCCCAGGCCGGACTCCAGCAGGTCGTAGTCCTGGCCGGCCACGGCGAGGTCCGCGGCTCCGGCCCCGACCTCGGTGTAGGCGTCGGTCTGCAGGTGCGTGTACTGCAAAGAGGCCAGCGGGGTGAGCTTCAGCCCGCGGGCCTCCCGGAACAGCCCGCCTTCCGCGTAGCCCGTGTACTGCCGGCCGTTGTAGACGCTGCGCGCGGTCCGGTCCAAGCCCCCGAAGGCGATCCGGCGCGTGGAGTCGTACTGGTTGTAGGCGATGGAGACCAGGCCGTCGACGTAGGCGGAAGGGCCGCTGAGGCCGGCGTAGGCGCTGCCCTGGTAGCTGTCCACGTTGCTGCGGCCGCCGCTATCCGCGGAGCGGACCTGGTCGTGGGCGTAGCCCGCGCCCAGCCCCAGGACCAGGCCCGGGCTGACTTCCGTGTCGTAGCCGCCGGAGAGGCCCCAGATGCTGGCGTCGTAGCCGTTGCTCTGACCCCGCGGCGACTGGTGCAGGTAGGAGCCCAGGCCCTGGCTCCAGACCGCGGGGTCGAGCTCGGCGCCGGCCGGCGCCGAGCCGGAGCCCAGGCCTTCCAGGTGTCCCATGACCGAGCCCAGGAACTGGGTCTGGGTCTGCTGCGCCGCGGCCAAGGCCCCGTTGTCCACCCCGGGCTGCAGCTGCCGGGCGTCGGCGGCGCGGCCCGAGCCGTCCAGAGCGGCCAGCACCGCGGCCATGTCCCCGCTCGGAGCGCCCGCCAGGCCGTCCAGTACGGAGCCCAGCGAGATGTTGCCGCTGGAGCCGGCGTAATAGCCGTTGTCGCGGGTCGCGACCAAGGATAGCTGGTTGCCGGTCTTGGCCACGGCGAAGCTGAGCATGGGATGCGTGGGGTCGTTGCGAACGCCGACCTTGGCGGCGTCCGCGGTCAGGGCCGTAGCGTCCACGACGAGGAAGCTGTCGCCGTTGACCACGTTGCCGGTGACGCTGGGCTCCAAAGTGAGCTTGTCGTCGCTGATGTTGACGGTGCCCGGGTTGGCGACCCGCGCGGCCGTCTTGGCGGCGGGGTCCAACGTGAAGCCCAGCCGGGCGGCCCCGTCCACGGTGAGGGAGTTGGTCCCGCCGCCCAGGTCTATCCTGCCGCTGACCACTCCGCCGTGCACCGTGACTGCGTCGTTGCCCGCGCCGGTCAAGATGGCGTAGCTGCCTCCCGAGATGCTGCCGCCCGCGTTGTTGATGATGGTGGTGTCGCCGGCCAGGGCCTGGACGGCCGTTCCCGGGCTGGAGATGGTCCCGGAGTTGGTGAGCTTGTTGATGCCCGCCAGGGGCGTGCCGTAGGTCGTGCTGGTGTCGCCCTGGAACAGGATGCCGATGTCGGAGGTCCCGGCGATGCCGAACTTGCTGGTCGTGGCCCCGGTGATGGAGCCGTTGTTGGTGACGTCGTAGTTCAAGGACCAGACCAGGATGCCGGAGCCTCCGGAGACCGAGCCCGTACCTTCCACGATGACCTGGTTCGGCGTCGCGCCGGTGCGGACGTTGCGCTGGAAGCGGTGCCCGGCCCAGATGCTGGGGCAGGCGCCGGTGACGTCGAAACTGGCGAAGCCGTTGCCGAACTGGGAGCCGGCTGCGCTGCTGAACACGGAGCCGTCGTTGCGCGTGTAGATGAAGGAGGGGGTGGCGTAGATGCTGTAGACGTCCAGGGCCGTGCCGCCCAGGATGATGAATTCGCTCATGCCTCTGATGGCATCGAGAGTCGAGCCGTTGCCCCAGAAGAAGGTGTAGCCCAGGGCGGAGAAGGGGAAGGTCCGCAGGTCCAAGGCGTCGTGCACCCAATTGGTGTAGTAAGTCTTGAAGTTCCCATATTCCGTGGCGCCCATGCCCGCGGGCTGCTGGAACGCGGCGGCGGTGCCGTAGTCGGCCGCCGACGTGGAATAGGCCCCGGTGTCCGGGTTCTTGGCGGGCCTCATGATGTGGTTCAGGTCTGGGATCACGGCGTACTCCACGTAGGCGTCGTGGCCCCCGGTGTCGTTCATGCCCAGTCCGCGCTCGATGAGTTTGGTGGCGTCGCCGCTCACGCCGTTGTCGAGCAGGAACCTCTGGGCCCCGTCGCCGGTCGTCACCCAGTAGGCGCTGGTGGTCGGCGAGCCGTAGACCGTGGTGGCCTTTCCCGCGTAGACGCTGGCCACCTTCCAGGCCTGGGTGGCGCTGCGCACGATGATCTTGCCCGCGTCATAGGAGGCGGTCTTGATGCTGGCGTCCGCGTCGGCGCCGGTCAGCTTGGTGATGGACGCGTAGGGCGCGACCCAGCCCGAGGGGCTGTCGTTGTGCAGGGCGGCCATGGTGATGGCCTCCTGGAAGCTGGGGGAGAGGGCCACGGCCGGCGGCGAGGCCAGGAGCAGGGCGGCCAGGAGCATCAGCATGACGACATTATAATAACTTATGCTGGACTCTTTGGTATCATAGCCGGGGGGGGTACCGATATGAGCCTTGAGATCAGCATGCAGGAAAGGCAGACCTGCTTCTTTCAGCTTACTTTGGCCGGCCGGCTGGACACCATGACCGCGCCCCAGCTGGAGCAGCGCGTGGCCATGCTCATCCAGGACCCGGTCAAGGCCCTGGTCCTGGACATGGCCAACCTCGAGTACATCAGCAGCATGGGCCTGCGCGTGGTCCTCAAGACCATGCGCGACGTCCAGGCCAAGGGAGGCGTGTTCATGGTGTCGAACATGCGCCCGGAGATCCAGCGCGTCTTCGAGATCGCCAAGCTGATCCCCGACGACTCCTTCTTCACCAGCGTGGAGGAGGCGGACCACTACTTCGACGCCATCCAGCAGAAGGTCCGCAGCGGGGGCCCGGCCCCGGCCGGCGGGGACTGAGCCGGCCTGGCGGCCGGGCTACTCGTAGCGCAGGGCCTCGATCGGCGAGAGCAGCGAGGCCTTGCGCGCCGGCCAGAAGCCGAAGAGCACCCCCACGCTGGCGGAGAAGATGAAGGCCAGCAGCACGGCCTGCGGGGTCACCACGGCGGCCCAGCCCGCGAACTTGGACAGGGTGATGGAGACCGTCAGCCCCAGGATGATCCCGGCCACGCCGCCCATGGTGGAGAGCACCGCCGACTCGATGAGGAACTGCGAGAGGATGGCCCGGCGCGCCGCGCCCACGGCCTTGCGCAGCCCGATCTCGCGCGTGCGCTCGCTGACCGAGACCAGCATGATGTTCATGATGCCGATGCCGCCCACCAGCAGGGAGATCGCGGCCACGATGCCCAGGAGCAAGGTGAAGGTCTGGGTGGTGCCGGTGAGCATGGCCTGGAGGTCGGCCATGTTGCGCAGGGTGAAGTCGTCGTCCTTCCAGTCGGGCAGGTGGTGGCGCCGGCGCATCAAGCGCTGGACGTCGGCGATGACCTGGGCGATGGAGTCCGGCGCGTCCGCCTCGATGAAGATGTCGTCCAGGTAGACTTTGCCCACCACCCGCTTCATGGCCGTGCGCAACGGGATGATGACCACGTCGTCCTGGTCGCGGAAGCCGCCGGAGCCCTTGATGGGCAGGACCCCGATGACCTTGAAGTTGATGTGGTTGATCTTGATGACCGCGCCGAGGGGGGTCTCGTTGGCGGCGAAGAGGTTCTTGACCACGCTGTTGCCCACCAGGGCCACGCGCTCCAGGCGCTGATCCTCCTCGTCCGTGAAGAAGCGGCCGGCGTAGGGCTGGGAGTTGCGCATGGGCGCATAGACCGGGGTGGCGCCGGTGATCGCGGTGCTCCAGTTCTGGCCCTTGTACACCAGCTGGCCGGAGCCGTTCACGTTGCCCTCCACGCGGGCGACGTGCCGGATCTTGGAGATGGCCTTCACGTCCGCCAGAGTGAAGCGGCTGCGCGTGCCCGCGCCTTTGCGGACCCCGCCGACCGAGGTGGAGCCGGGGTGCAGCATGACCAGGTTGGAGCCCAGGCTGGCGATGCGCTGCTCGATGGACTTCTGCGCGCCCTTGCCCACGGCCAGCATGGCGATGACCGCGCCCACGCCGATGAGGATGCCCAGCATGGACAGGGCGCTGCGCACCTTGTTGGCGCCCAAGGCGCGCAGGGCCGAGGCGCTGAACTCCCGGAACTCGGCGAAGCTGAGCTCGGGGTGGTTGAGATCGACCTTCATCTCCGAGCCGCGCCCGGTCGCGGGCTTCATAAGGGCCACGCCGCCGCCCCCGGCGGCGTCCCGCTCGCCGTCCGCGGCGAGCTCGTCGGACACGACCATGCCGTCCTTGAGCCGGATGATGCGCTTGGCGTGGGCCGCGATGTCCGGCTCGTGCGTGACCATGATGATGGTGATCCCGCCGCGGTTGAGGAGCTTGAGCTGGCTCAGGATATCCTCCGCCTGGTCCGAGGCCAGGTTGCCGGTGGGCTCGTCCGCGAAGATGATCTTGGGGTGGTTGACCAGGGAGCGGGCCACGGCCACCCTTTGCTGCTGGCCGCCGGAGAGCTCGTTGGGCTTGTGGTGGATGCGGTCCGACAAGCCCACCTGCTTGAGCACGTCCAAGGCGCGTTCCTCCCGGTCGGGGGCGCCGGAGTAGATCATGGGCAGGGCCACGTTGTCCAAGGCCGAGGTGCGCGCCAGCAGGTTGAACATCTGGAAGATGAAGCCGATGATGCGCGAACGCAGGATGGCGCCTTCGTCGTCGGAGAGCCTGGAGACGTCCCGGCCGAGCAGGTGATACTTCCCCGAGGTGGGCCGGTCCAGGAGCCCCAGGATCTGCATGAGGGTGGACTTGCCCGAGCCCGAGGGCCCCATGATGGCGACGAACTCGCCTTCTTCTATGCTGAGATCGATCCCCTTGAGGACCTTGAGCTCGCTGCCGCCCACCTGATAGGAGCGGGTGATGCCCTTGATCTCGATGAGGGGCATCAGCGGCCGCCTCCGCTCGATGCGCCGGCGCGGCCGCCGTTCTGGCCCCGGGGAGCCTGTCCGGTGGAGCCGCCGGGCCGGCCGCCGCCCATGGCCAGGGGGCTGCTGGCCGCGGCCGCCTGCGGCACGTAGCGGCCCTGGCGGATGAGCACCGTGTC
>JAQUNT010000024.1 GCA_028717525.1 Elusimicrobiota bacterium | reverse complement strand
ATCGAGAGGCGGGACCGCCGCCGACCTCTCCGGCGCGACGGGCCTGGGGCATCTGATCTACAAGACCGCCGGTGGCTTCGGGGTCATCGCGGCCATCACCGGCGCGCTCAAGGTCAACAACGGCTCGGATCCCACGGCCCTAGGCGGGATGACTGCGGGCTACAACGCCTATTGGACGAGCGCTTCCGAAATCAACCAGGAGCAGTACACCGCCCTCCTGAGGGGCGGCACATACTCGAACCTCCCCGGCGGGAACGGAGGCTTGCTCTACAAGCTCAATTCCACCACGCTCGCGACCACCGCGGCCCTGAGCGGAGTCCTCAAGGGCAACGGCAGCAGCCCGCCGACAGGCAACGCCACCGTGGACAATCTGCAAGAAGGCGCGACCTATAAGCAGTTCTCCCCCTCGAACGTGGCGATCACCGGGGGCGCGGTCAGGACGCCCACCCTCCGGCTCCGCAGCCGCAGCATCGGCCAGCTGAGGCTCGCCGCCAGCGCCATCGGCGTGATGTACTACTGCAACGACTGCTCCCCGACAAAGGTCGTGGACGCGACCGGCACGGTCGCCGGGAACTATTCGGACGTGAACGGGGGCGAATTCAAATGACCAGGAAGGAACTCCTGCTCGCGTCTTTGCTCGCCGCCGCCGCGGCCGCGCCGCGCGCGGCCTGGGGCCAGGCCACCTGCACGGAGGGGCTGCCCCACTCGCCCGACGGCACCCTCTGCATGGCGGAAGACGCCATCACCGCCGGCGGGGGCTGCATGAAGGACTCCAGCCACGACGACCGCTGCACCACGACCTCGGGCATCAATCTGAGCTACCTGATGGGCAAGTTCAACCAGCCCATGACCGGCGGGTCCCTGAAGATCTGGCCCGGGGTCCTGGCCGCGGTGACGCTCGCCCAGACCGACGTCAGCCGGGCGCACGCCTTCCCCACGCCCTTCGTCCCGTCCCAAGGCCATACCCGGATCATGTTCTCGGCCCTGCCCCCGGAGGTCACCATCAAGATCTTCACGCTCTCCGGCCACCTGGTCAAGACCCTCTCGAAGTCGGACAACTCGGACCGGCTGGCCTGGACTCCCGTCAACAACGACCAGGGCTCCCCGGTCGCCAGCGGGGTCTATTTCTTCATCGTCCAGCAGGCCGGGGGCGGCAAGAAGAAGGGCAAGCTGATGATCATCCGGTAGGGCGCGCCTGCGGCAGCGGAAGTTCCGCAGGCACCGGCCGGACGGACTTCCTTACGGCCCGCGCCTGCGGTAGCGGAGGTTCCGCAGGCACCGGCCGGACGGACTTCCTTACGGCCGGCGCAGGCGCCGGTAGGCCAGCCCCAGCAGGCGGTCGCTGCGCGCGCACAGCCAGGACTGCCCGAGCATGACGTTGACCCGCCACTGCGGGACCACGACCCGCTGCGACGGGTCCAGAGGGTTGGCCCGGCGCAGCAGGGCGATCGTGCCCAGCCCGATCCAGATCGGCCAGATGCAGGCCAGGCGCACGCGCCAGAGCCGCGGCGGCAGGCGCAGGACGTAGGCCCAGCCCGCGTCCAGATGGCCCAGCGCCGCGTCGAGCCAGCGCCCGTAGAGCTCCCGGACCTCGGCGAAGTTCCCGGGGTCGAGCAGCCGCCGCGGCTCGGACGCGGGCAGGTAGCAGCGGCCGATACGCAGGTCCCCGGCCATGTCCCTGAGGATGTTGACCAGCTGCAGGCCCTTGCCCAGGCGCGTCCCCAGGCGCAACATCTCCTCCTGGTCCAGGGCCGCGAAGGCCGGCAGATGCGCGGCGCACATCCGGGTCCAGAACTCCCCCACGCAGCCCGCCACCAGGTAGGCGTAACGGTCCAGCTCCGCGTCGTCGGACAGGGCCGTCAGCTCCCGCTCGCTCTCGCCCGGGAAGCGCTCCAGGTCGAAGATCTGGCCGGAGACGATGGTGTCGAGCAAAGAAACGACGAGCCCGCGGTCGCCGGGCGCCAGCGCCGCCAGCTCGGCGGCGCAGGCGTCGAGGCTCTCCAGGAGCCTCCGCTCCGCGGGCAGGGCCTGTCCGCGGGCCAGCTCCGCGACCGGTCGGAAGTCGCCCTGGCGCATGGCGCCCAGGAGCTCCAGCCGGCGCGGCCTTGGAACCGCCTTGGTGTCGGCCACCGTGTCGCTGGCCCGGGCCAGCAGGTAGGCCAGGCCGATCTGCGGCCGCAGTTCGGCGGGCAGCACGCGCAGGGAGAGGTAGAAGGAGCGCGAGACCCCGCGCAGGAGGTCGTCCGGGATCATCGACCGCCGGCCCGCTTCTTGGCTCCCGACGCGGCTTTCTCCCCCATGACGCTCGTCAGCGACCACGCGAAATCCACGAAGCCCAGGTCCCTCCCGCCGAAGGCGGCGTGGCGGACCGCGCCCGCGTTGGCGGCGCGCCCCGGTCCCGGGTCGATGGCCGTCAGGATGACCTGGCCGCCGCCCGGAGTGCGCTCGTTGAAATCCACGCCCTTGGCCCTGAGGGAGAAGGAGTCCTCCTTATCATCGTCCGGAGACCACCTCCCTCCTACGATCTTCACCGCCGCGACCTGGACCTCCTCCAGATAGCCCTCCTGGACGAGGAAGCGCGCCTCCAGGTGCATCCTGTTGGGACGCAAGGAGGCCGGGTAGACGCACACCACCAGCCAGCGGTCCTCTCCCGCCGGGTAGACGCGCGCCGCCGCCTTGGCCGGGGAGGAGCCGCCCTCGAAGCGGCCGCCGACTTTGCGCAGTTTGCCCGCGAAGGAGCTCCGCCCCCCTGCCGCCGGCCGCAGGCGCACGGAGAAGGGCTCCCAGCCCGCGGCCTCCTTGTGGACGATGACCCGGCTCTTGGGGATGGCCGGCGCCTCCGGGACGGACGGCGCCTCCGGAGCGCTCACGGCCGCGGTGGAGGCCTCCACCGCGGCCGTCGCCGTGGAGACCGCCGAGTCCTGACCGCGCAGCGGAGCGCAGAGCGCCACGGCCAGGAGCAGGCCCGTCGTGGTCAAGAGAGCATCCTGAGCGTCTCTCCGAGCAGGTCCAGCCGGCCGCGGGCCGCGTCGTACTGGCGGCGCGCCAGCTCCACCTCGGCCTGCGGGGCGCGGGCCAGGAAGTCCTTGTTCTCCATCTTGACCGCGAGCTTGGACAGGTCGGCCTCGGCCTTGGCGATCTCCTTGCGCAGCCGTCCGCATTCCTGGGCCAGGTCGATGACCCCCTCCAGCGGGACGTAGAAGCTCATGCCCGCGGCGACGGCCGTGGCGCTGTGCGGGGGGCGCGTCCCCTCCCGGGAATGCCGGATGTCGCGCAGGTGCGCCAGGGCCGTCAGGTAGCCCGCGCGCTTGGCCAGCAGCTCGCGCACGTCGGCCGAGCCCCCGGCGCTGACCACGTCGATCCTGAGGCCGGGGGGCACGTTGAGCTGGGCGCGCAGGGAGCGCAGGGCGGCGACCACCTCCATCACCGTGCCCATCTCGCGGCAGGCCTCGTCGTCCGACCAATCTCCGGAGAGCTCCGGGGCGCCCGCCTCCACGATGAAGCCCGCCTTGACGCCGTTGAACGGCTTGAGCGCCCCGTGCAGCTCCTCCGTGATGAAGGGCATGAAGGGATGGAGCATGCGCAGGGTCCCGCTGAGCACCTCCACGAGCACGGCGCGGGCGGACTCCTGGTCCGGCCCGCCGGCGGTAGCGGAGGTTCCGCCGGCACCGGCCGGACGGACTTCCATACGGCCGGCGCCCTGCCCCTGCAGGCGGATCTTGGCCAGCTCCACGTACCAATCGCAGAACTTGTCCCACAGGAAGCCGTAGAGCGCGTCGGCCGCGGCCGCCGGGTCGTAGGCGTCGAGCTTCTGGCGGACCAGCGACAGCGTGGCCTGGTACTCGGCCAGGATCCAGCGGTCGCAGAGTTCCAGGCGCGCGCGGTCGAGGTCCGCGACGCGGTAGGCCTTGCGGCCGGCCGGGGGCAGGTTCATGAGCACGAAGCGCGTGGAGTTCCACAGCTTGTTGGCGAAGTTGCGCGAGCCGGTGATGGAGCTCTCCGCGAAGGGGATGTCCTTGCCCGGGTGGGCCTGGATGACCAAGGAGAAGCGGAAGGCGTCGGTCCCGTACTTGTCCATCATGACCAGTGGATCGACCACGTTGCCCAGGGACTTGGACATCTTCTTGCCGTGCTTGTCGCGCACGATGCCGTGGATGAGGCACTCCGGGAAGGGCGCCTCGCCCATGAGGGCCAGGCCCATCATCTGCATGCGCGCCACCCACAGGTAGAGGATCTCGTAGCCCGTCACCAGCAGGGACGTCGGGTAGAAGAACTTCAGCTCGGCCGTGCGCCCCGGCCAGCGGAAGACCGAGAAGGGCCACAGGGCCGAGGAGAACCAGGTGTCCAGCACGTCCGGGTCCCGGACGAACTCGGCGCCGCCGCAGACCGGGCAGGACCCGGGCGCCTCGACGCTGAGCACCCCGCGCGCGGCCGCGACCTGATGGAAGTCGGTCCTGATGCGCTCGCCGTGACACTGGACGCAGTACCACACCGGGATGCGGTGGCCCCACCAGATCTGGCGCGAGATGCACCAGTCCCTGATGTTGGAGAGCCAGTCGCGGTAGGGCTTGGCCCAGGACTCGGGGTAGAGCCGGAACCGGCCCGAGTCCAGCGCCACGGCTGCGGGCTTGGCCAGCTCCTCCATGCGCACGAACCACTGCCAGGAGAGCATGGGCTCTATGGGCTGGTTGCAGCGGTAGCACACTCCCACGCTGTGCGGGTAGTCCGCGACCTTCTCCAAGACCCCGGCCGCCTTGAGGTCCTCGACCACCTTCTCGCGCGCCGCCTCGCGGGACAGCCCCGCGTAAGCGGAGCCCGCGGCGGCGGTCATGTGGCCGTCCGGAGAGATGACGGCCACCGAGGCGAGCTTGTGCCGCTGGCCGATCTCGAAGTCGTTGGGGTCGTGCGCCGGGGTGACCTTGAGCGCCCCGGTGCCGAACCCGGAGTCCACGTACTCGTCGGCCACGACCGGGATATCGCGGCCCGCCAGGGGCAGGCGCAGGGTCTTGCCGACCAGGTCCTGGTAGCGCGGGTCCTTGGGGTTGACCGCCACGGCCGTATCGCCCAGCATGGTCTCGGGCCGCGTGGTGGCCACCACCGGCCCGCGGCCGCCGTCCGCGGCCGGATAATGGATGTGCCAGAGATGGCCCTTGCGCTCCTCGAACTCCACCTCGATGTCGGAGAGCGCGGTGCCGCAGCGCACGCACCAGTTCACCATGCGCTCGCCGCGGTAGACCAGGCCCTTCTCCCAGAGGACCTTGAAGGCCTCGTGCACGGCGTCGGCCCGGTCCGCGTCCATGGTGAAGGCCTCGCGCCGCCAGTCCAGGGCGCAGCCCAGACGCTCGAGCTGGCCCAGGATGGTGCTCTTGCACTGCCGGGTCCAGGCCTGCATCCGGGCCAGGAACTTCTCGCGCCCCAGCATCTGCCGGGTCAGCTTCTCCGCCTTGAGCTGCTTCTCCATGACGCTCTGCGTCGCGATGCCGCCGTGGTCCGTGCCCGGGACCCAGCACACGGGCCGGCCCAGGAGGCGCTGCCAGCGGGCGAAGATGTCCTGCAGGGTGTTGTCCAGGGCGTGGCCGACGTGCAAGGCGCCCGTCACGTTGGGCGGCGGGATGACCATCACGAAGGGCTTGGTCCCGGAACGGGGCTCGCCGTGGAAGAGGTCGGCGGCGCGCCAACTGGCGCTCCACTTCTCCTCCACCGGCCGGGAGGTGTAGACCTTGTCGAGCATCAGGGCTTCTCCTTGGAGGGCTGCGGCCCGCCGAGCAAAGACTGGATCTTGGCGATGAGGGCCTCGCCGTCGATCGGCTTGGTGATGTACTCGAAGGCCCCGGCCGAGATGCCGCTGATCACGTCTACGGTCTCGTTGGACCCGGTGAACATCACCACGGGGATGGCCTTGGTCTCGGGATCGGCCTTGAGCCGGCGGCAGAGCTCGAAGCCGGAGACCTCGGGCATGTAGAGGTCGAGCAGGACCAGGTCCGGCCGGCCTTTCTTGATGGCGTCGAAAGCCCGTGTGGAGTCCGCGAGTCCCTCGGCGGCGAAGCCCGCGTGACCCAGAGCGAGGATCACGGTCTCGCGCAGCATGTCTTCGTCATCGATGATGAGGATCTTCTTCTTGGGGTCCATGGTCATAGCAGGTCCGAGGCCAATGCGGCGAGCGGGCTCCTCTCGCTCTTGGTGAAGGTCACGTGCCCGAAGAGCGCCTGATCCTTGAAGCGCTCCACCAGGTAGGTCAGGCCGTTGGACGAGGCGTCGAGGTAGTAGTTGTCGATCTGATAGGGGTCGCCGGTCAGGATGATCTTGGCGCCCTTGCCCGCGCGGGAGATGATGGTCTTGACCTCGTGCGGGGTGAGGTTCTGGGCGTCGTCGATGATGATGTAAAGGTTGGGCAGGCTGCGGCCGCGCAAGTAGGTGACGGCCTCGATCTCCAGAGACCCGTCCTCCAGCAGCATCTGGATGTCCATGTCCGTGGTCTCCAGGGAGCCCTTGGGCCGCTCCAGCAGGAAACTGAGGTTGTCGTAGATGGCCCCCATCCAGTTGGTGAGCTTCTCCTGCTTGGTCCCGGGCAGGAAGCCGATGTCATGCCCGACCGCGACCACGGGCCGGCCCACGAGTATGCGGCGGTAGAATTTCTCCTCCAACGTCTGCTGCAGGCCCGCGGCCAGGGACATCAAGGTCTTGCCCGAGCCCGGCACCCCGACCAAGGTCACCAGCTGGATGTCCTTGTTGAGCAGGAGTTCTATGGCGAAGCGCTGCTCCGTGTTGAGGGGCTTGATGCCCCAGGGCGCGGTGTCGCCCTTGGCCAGCGGGACCAGGGCCGCGGCCTTGGCGTCGAACCGCGCCAGGGCGCTCTGGGAGCCGCCCGAAGAGCACTTGAGGACCGCGAACTCGTTGGGCTTGAACTCCACGCCCGGCAGCACGGCCTTCTTCTCCTTGTAGAACCGGTCTATGGCCCCGGAGTCCACGGCCACCTCGCGCCAGCCCGCGTAGAGCACGTCCACGTCCACCTTGGACTTCTCGTAGTCCTGCGCCTCCAGGCCCAGGGCCTCGGCCTTGATGCGCAGGTTGATGTCCTTGGAGATGAAGACCACGTTCTCGCCCTGCTTCCTGAGGTACTGGGCGCAGGACAGGATCTCGTTGTCCTTGGTGTGCTGGGAGAAAGACCGGGGCAGGCCCTCGGAGACCTGCATCTCCACCTTGAGCTGGCCGCCGTGCTCCAGAGGGACCCAGTCCGAAAGCTTGCCCTTCTGGCGCAGCTCGTCGAGCTGGCGCGCCACGAGCCGGGCCGAGCGGCCGCGCTCGTCGTTGTTGCGCTTGAAGGTGTCGAGCTCCTCGATGACCGGCAGGGGGATGACCACGCGCGAGCCCTGGAAGGCGAACATGGCCAGGGGGTCATGGAGGATGACGTTGGTGTCCAGGACGAAGGTCTTCATGAGTTCACCTCGAAAGGGGCCACGAAGCTGGAGAAGGCTTCGTTGGCCAGGAAGAGCCCTTCCCGGGTCAGGCGCGCCCGCCCGCCGTGCCGGGTCACCAGGCCGCGGCGCTCCAGGTCGAGCCATTCCGCGCGGAACTCGCCCTCCAGGACGGGGTCCAGACGCAGCCCGGCCAGGCGGCGCAGGCCGAGGAGGGCCCGCTCGCCGAGCTTGGCCTTGCCGGAGAGCCGCTCGCTCTCCGCCAGGGGCCGGACCCCGGACTCCACCTGCCGGAGATACTCGCCGAGGTCGGCGGTGTTGCGGCTGCGCTCGCCGTCCAGGTGCGAGGCGGCGGCGCAGCCCAGCCCCACGTACTCGCCCGCGCCCCAGTAGTTCAGGTTATGCCGCGACTCGTGCCCGGGCTTGGCGAAATTGGAGATCTCGTAGTGCTCCAGGCCCGCCGCCGCGATGCGGTCGATGGCCAGCTCCAGCATCTCCCGCCCCCGGTCCTCATCCGGGACGAAGCCGGAGCGGGCCAAGGGCGTGCCCTCGTGGAGGTCGAGGCCGTACACCGAGAGATGGTCCGGAGCGAGCGCCAGCGCGGCCGCGAGGTCCCGGGAGAAGTCTTGTCCCGGAAGGCCGCAGATGAGGTCCAAGGACAACGACCAATCCCCGCCGGCCCGGGCCAGACGGAAGGCCGTCCGCGCCGCCTCCGCCGAATGGCGCCGGCCGGCCCTCCGGAGGACCGTGTCGTCGAGGGACTGGAAGCCCAGGCTCAGGCGCGTGACCCCGGCCCGGCGCAGGGCCGCCAGCCGGTCGCGGTCAAGGCTCTCCGGGTTGGCCTCGAAGGTCACCTCCGCGTAGCGCCCCTGGGGCAGGCGCGCGAAGAGCTCCGCGATCTGCGCGGCGCCGAGCTCCGAAGGAGTGCCGCCGCCTATGTAGAGGGTCTCGACGGCAGGCAGGGGCCCCCGCAGCGCCGCCTCGGCCTCCAGCGCGGCGAGGTAGCGGGGGATGTCCCCGGCCCGCCCGGGGAAGGAGGTGAAGTCGCAGTAAGCGCACTTCCCCGAGCAGAACGGGATGTGGACGTAAAGGCCCCGAGGCCCGGCGTCGGACAATCCAGGCCCCGCTAGTTCTTCTTCATGAACGCCGTGATCAAGTCCATCGGGAGCGGGAAGATGGTGGTCGAGTTCTTGTCCACCGCGATCTCGGCCAAGGTCTGCAGGTAGCGCAGCTGGAGCGAGGCCGGGTTCCGGGAGAGGACCTCGGCGGCCTGGCCCAGCTTCTCCGAAGCCTGGAGTTCGCCTTCGGCGTGGATGATCTTGGCCCGGCGCTCGCGCTCGGCCTCGGCCTGCTTGGCGATGGCGCGCTGCATCTCCTCGGGCAGGTCCACGTTCTTGACCTCCACCGCGCTGATCTTGACGCCCCAGGGCTCGGTGTGCGCGTCGAGGATCTGCTGGAGCTCCGAGTTGATCTTCTCGCGGTTCATCAGGAGGTCGTCCATCTCGAGCTTTCCCAGCACGCTGCGCAAAGTGGTCTGCGCGAGCTGGGAGGTGGCGTACATGTAGTTCTCGACCTGGATGACGGCCTTCTCCGGGTCGATGACCCGGAAGTAGAGCACGGCGTTGACCTTGATGGAGATGTTGTCCTTGGTGATGACGTCCTGCGGCGGGACGTCGAGCACCACGGTGCGCAGGCTGATGCGCTGGGCGCTCATGACGCCCGGGACCACGATGATGGGGCCGGGGCCGCTCACCTTCCAGAGGCGCCCGAGGATGAAGACCACCATGCGCTCGTATTCGGTCAGGATCTTGATGGACATGAAGGCGACGACGATGATGATCAGGACAGGCATCGAGACAATTCCCATCTTGTAGGCCTCCTTGGCACAGCCGTAGGGCAGATTCTCCCAAATACGCGTCTCGCGCGCAAGCGTATATACGCGCGTACTTAAGAGGGAGGCGGGTGGAGCCTACTTGGCCGGGGCCGGTTCCCGGGACTTCTCGACGCGCAGGACGCCTTCGACTTCGATGGCGATCTGGACCTTCTCGCCCACCATGAGGCCGCCGGCCTCCATGACCTTGTTCCAGGTCAGCCCGAAGTCCTTGCGGTCGATGACACCGGTCGCGGAGCAGGCCGCGCGGTGCCCGCCCCAGGGGTCCTTGACCTCGCCGCCGAAGACCGCGTCGAGCTTGACCGGCTTGGTGACCCCGTGCATGGTGAGGTCCCCCTCCATGACGAACTTCCCGTCCTTCATCCGGGAGACCTTCGCGCTCACGAACCGGATCTCCGGGTGCTTCTCGACGTCGAAGAAGTCCGGGCTCTTGAGGTGCTTGTCGCGGGCCTCGATGCCGGTGTCGATGCTGGCCGCCTCGATGAGCGCTTCCACGCGGGCCGCGCTCGACTGGTGCTTCTCCAAGGTGACCGTGCCCTTGAACTTGGCGAACTTGCCGGGCACCGTGCTGATGCCCAGATGCTTCACCTTGAAGCCGACCGTGGAATGCGCCGGGTCGATGTCATAGACTTCGGCCGCGCCCGCCCAGGATGCGGCCAGCATCAGCGTCAACAGCCAGGACAGTCTTCTCATCTCGTCCCTCCTAGCGCTGGTAGATGTCCTTCCACCAGGTGCGCAGCCCCTCCCACTTCCCTTGCGCGAAGACCCGCTTGAGGGCCCGGCCCAGGCGCTTGCCCGTTCCGGTCTGCAGGCGCTTCACGTTGGAATCCACCCATTCCCGCGCCACGGACCTCTCCTGCCAGAAGTACTCCAGGGCCTGGATCGCGCATTCCAGGTAGTCCGCGTCCCGCGCGGCCCTGGCCTCGGGGCTGCGCCCGGCGCTCCACTCCCGGCCCAGGGACGCGATGCGCGCGCGACCGGGGCCCGCGGGCAGCCCCGCGTTCTGCTCTTCCCGCGCGCGAGCCTCGTCCTCGGAGAGGTTCTTCCAATAGCGCTTGACCACGGCATGGGCGTCGCCGATGCGGGCCTCGGGCAGGTCGTGGAACAGGCCCAAGGACGCCGCTTTGCAGGGGTCGGCCCCCTCCTGCGCGGCGATGTAGAAGGCGAGCAGAGACATGCGGTGGGAATGCTCGGCCACGCTCTCGGGGTCCTTGACCCCGGAGCACCACCAGCCGGTGCGCTTGACCCGCTTCAAAAGCCCGGCCTCCACCGCCCACTGCAGGACCTTCTCTTCTCCGCTAGGCATGACGCTCCCCCTGGGGCTGTATTCTATGACATTTGCCCCGCCGCATTGTGTATCATAGGCGCGTCATGCGCATCGGGCTCGGGACCCTCCAGGACGAGTTCGCGCTCAGCGGCGAGTTCCAGGCCTTCCGCGGCTGGGCCGAGGCGCTCGCTGCCGCAGGCCTGGAGGCGAGGCTCTTCTCCCCCCGCGGGGAGCGCCTGCGCGGCCATCCCTATCTGCGCGTGCCCGCCGGGGAGTTCGTCCTGCGCAAGGTCTTCGAGCAGTGGAGCTTCCTGGACCGCTGCGAGCTCCTGGCCGGGGAGGTGGACGCCCTGCACCTCTTCCTGCCCTCCCCGTACTTCCTGTGGATCGGAGACCGGATCAAGCGACGCACCGGCAGGCCCGTCCTGGTCACCTGCCTGGGCGAGGACCCCGACCTGACCCATCGGCAGTGGCTGGCCCTGTGCCGCCGCGCGCCGCGCTTCCACGCGGTGCGCTACGCGGCCCGCCTCCTGTCTCCCGCCAGCCGTTTCCTCTGCGACCGCTACATCGCGGGCAGCGATCACGTCGCCGGACAGCTGCGCCGGGCCGGTTGCCCGCAGGCCAAGCTCGCCGTCGCCTGCCCCCGCCTGCCCGCCGAGCCGGCGCCGGACGAGCGTTCGCTGCGCTTGGCGCGCGAGCTGGCGGAGCGCCCGACCTTCCTCTATGTCGGCCATTTCCTCCCCAACAAAGGAGTCGACGTCCTCCTGACAGCCTTCGCCGGCCTGGCCGCGCCCGAGGCCGCGCTGCTGCTGGTCTGGAGCGGGCTGGGAGACCTGGCGGCGGTGCGCAGGCAGCTGCGCGCCCTGGCTCTCACGGAGCGGGTCCGCATCGTCGAGCACCCCGTGCACCGCTCCACCGTGTTCGTTCCGGCCCGCGCCTTGGTCCTCCCCTTCACCTCCTCGTTCGGCCAGGTCTCCCCTCCCGTCGTCCTTCTGGAGGCCCTGCGCGCCGGAGTCCCCCTGCTCGTCTCGCGTTCGCCCTCCCTCGACGGGCTCGGTCCGGACGGCGAGGCTCTCTGGCGGGCGGCGCCGGGAGACTGGCGGGGGCTTCGGGCCCTCATGGAGCTGGTCCTGCGCGAGCCGGAGCGGACGGAGCGCATGCGCCGGGCCCAGCGCCGCCTCTACGGCCGCTTGGCCGCCGCGCCGGACTTGAAGGAGCTCTATGGATAAGCGCGCCTACTATCGAGACCCGCAGGTGGCGCTGCGCTACGAGGCCGCCCGCTTCGGCTCCCCGGCCGGCCGGCTGACGCAGGAATCCGAGCTGGCCGCGCTGCGCGGCGCCTTCCGGCCCCGCGACAAGATCGTGGAGCTGGCCTGCGGCACGGGGCGCCTGCTGCGCGCCCTGCGCGCCGAGGGCTGGGACGTCTGGGGC
>JAQUNT010000023.1 GCA_028717525.1 Elusimicrobiota bacterium | reverse complement strand
GGCAGGATCTCCGTGTTGCCGCCCCGGCGCGGGCTTCCGTTGATGGCGATGGCTTTCATGTCGGGTCCCTCCTCCGTGTTCCGGAGTGATTCTACAACAGTTGACTCGTTGCCTTCCCCTCCCTACGGTTGGTAGAATAACCTTGCATGGCCCGCCCCGCGCCCGCCTTGGTCGGCATCGGCGTCAGCCGCACCGACGCGCCCCTGAAGCTCACCGGCGCGGCCAAGTACATCGACGATTACAGGCTCCCCGGCTGCCTGTACGCCGCCACCCTGCGCACCGCCATCGCGCGCGGGCGCATCAAGAAGATCACCTTCGACCCCGCCTTCCCCTGGCAACAGTACGCCGTGGCCCGCGCCGCGGACATCCCCGGCCTCAACAGCGTCCTGTTCATCGAGCAAGACCAGCCCCTCCTCACGGAGGACCAGGTCATGCATCCCATGCAGCCCATCCTCATCGTGGGCCACCCGGACCGCGCGCGCGCCTACGCGGCCCTCAAGCACATCACGGTGGAATACGAGGAAGAGCCGCCCGTCCTCTCCCTAGAGGACTCCCTGGCCAAGAAGAGGCTCATCCGCGGCGAGGACAACGTCATCAAGAAGTTCCTCATCGAGAAAGGCAGCCTCGACGAGGGCTTCTCCCGGGCCGACCGCATCGTGGAAGGCGAGTACCGGGTCCCGCACCAGGAGCAGGCCTACATCGAGAACCACGGCATCGCCGCCTGGGTGGAAGCCGATGGGACCATCGTCGCCCACGGATCCCTGCAGTGCCCCTATTACGTGCACAAGGCCCTGGTCAAGATCTTCGGCCGGCCCCCGGAGCAGATCCGCGTCATCAACGCCTTCACCGGCGGCGCCTTCGGCGGCAAGGAGGACTACCCCTCCCTCATCGCCGGCCACGCCGCGCTCCTGGCGCTGAAGACCGGCAAGCCGGTCAAGCTCATCTACGACCGCGCCGAGGATATGGCCGCCACCACCAAGCGCCACCCCGCGCTCATCAAGCACAGGACCGGGGTGAGCGCGGACGGCCGGCTCCTGGCCCAGGACATCACCGTCCTCATGGACGGCGGGGCCTTCGCCACCTGCTCGGGCGTCGTGCTCTCGCGCGGGACCCTGCACGCCACCGGGCCCTACGAGTGCCCCAATACGCGCGTCCGTGCCTGCGTGCTCGCCACCAACACCCCCCCCAACGGGGCGTTCCGGGGCTTCGGCGTGCCCCAGGCCATCTTCGCGGCCGAGCTCCAGATGGAGAAGATCGCCGCGGCCCTGGGGATCGACTCCGTGGAATTGCGGCGGCGCAACGCCTGGAAGGTCGGCTCGATCACGTCCACCGGCCAGGAGCTCAAGGAGAGCGTGGGCGCCTCCAAGTGCCTCGAACTCTGCGTCAAGAAGGCCCGCTACGAGAAGAAGCGCAAGGCCTACGCCCGCTGGAACCGCGACGCCGGCAAGCCGACCTGGCGGGGCATCGGCCTGTCCCTCTGCCACCACGGGGCCGGCTTCACCGGCAGCGGCGAGGTGACTTTGGCCAGCCGCGCCGCGGTCTCCTTGACCAAGGACGGCCGCATCAAGGTCCTGGCCGCCTCCACCGACCTCGGCCAGGGCGCGAACACCGTGTTCACGCAGATTGCGGCCCAGGCCCTGGGGCTGCCCGCGGCCCTCATACAAGTCGAGGTCCCGGACACCTCCCTCGTGCCCAACAGCGGGCCCACGGTGGCCAGCCGGACCACCATGGTCATCGGCCGGCTCGTGGAACGGGCCGCGCAGCAGCTCAAGGAGGAGCTCCTCAAGGCCTCCGGGCGGGTCCCCCAGGACCGCGCGGGCCTGAAGAGGGCCGCGACCCTGCTCTGCGAAGGCCAGCCCGCGCGGCGCTTCGAGGTCCAATACGAGAAGCCCGCGGACATCACCTGGGACGACGATCTCTACCGCGGCGAGGCCTACGGGGTGTTCAGCTACGCGGCCGTGGCGGTCGACCTCGAAGTCGACCGCCTGACCTACGAGATCAAGTTGCGCCGGGTCTGCACCGCCCAGGACATCGGCAAGGCCATCAACCCCTCTCTCGCCAAGGGCCAGATCATGGGCGGCACCAACCAGGCCCTGGGCTGGGCCCTGCTCGAGCACGCCGATTTCCGCGGCGGCTGGATGCGCAACTCGCAGCTCACCAACTACCTCATCCCCACCTTCGTCGACACCCCGCCCATGGACGTGTTCCTGGTCGAGGAGCCCTATTCCCGCGGCCCCTACGGGGCCAAGGGCCTGGGCGAGATGCCCATGGACCTGCCCGCGCCCGCGGTGGTGGCCGCGGTGCACGACGCCACCGGGTTCTGGTTCCACGCGATCCCGGTCCGGCCCGAAGACCTGTGCGCGGAGTTCCTCAAGGCGCAGCGGCCCCTATGATCTCCCTCACGGTCAACGGCCGCAAGCGCAACTTCAAGGGCCCGCCCTTCAAGCGTCTCATCGACGTGCTGCGCGAGGACTTCGGGCTCACCGGGACCAAGGAAGGCTGCGGCGAGGGCGAGTGCGGAGCCTGCACCGTGCTGGTCGACGGCAAGCCGGCCGCCAGCTGCCTCATCCCAATCTGCCAGATGGCGGGCCGCAGGATCGAGACCGTGGAGAGCCTCGGCCCGCCGGGACGCCTGAGCCCCCTGCAGAGGTCTTTTCAGGAGCACGCCGGGACCCAGTGCGGCTTCTGCGCCCCGGGCCTCCTCATGACGGCCTCCCGGCTCAAGGAGACCGGCGCGGACGCCGTGCGCGTGGGCCTCTCGGGCCATCTCTGCCGCTGCACCGGCTACATGCATATCGTGGAGTCCGTGACCAAAGCCACGCGGCCGAGGAGGAAGAGATGAGGGGCTGCCCCCAGGGCATGACCGTGCTGCGGCCGCAGTCCGCCGGCGAGGCGGTCTCCCTCTTCGCCGAGAACCCCGCGGCCAGGCCCCTGGCCGGCGGCACCGACTTCATGGTGCTCTGGAACATGGGGGAAGCCGACGGCCAGACCATGCTCGACCTGTCCGGCGTGAGGGAATGGCGGTCCATCCGCAAGACCGCGGCCGGCCTCTCCATCGGAGCGCTGGTCACCCACGCCGAGCTCAGGGACGATCCCGTGGTCCGGCGCGAATTCCCCCTGCTGGCGCAGGCGGCGTCGGTGGTCGGGGCGGAGCAGATCCAGAACCGCGGCACCTTGGGCGGCAACATCGCCAACGCCTCTCCCGCCGCGGACACCCTCCCGGCTCTGGCGGTCTACGAGGCCACGGTCAAGACCGTCTCCCGCAAGGGGGCCCGGGGCCTGCCCCTCCTGCAGACCTTCGCGGGGGTCAAGAGGACCAGCCTGGAGCCCGGCGAGCTCATCGCGGCCATCGACATCCCTTACCTGCCCAAGAAGCCCTACCGGCAGCTCTTCCGCAAGGTGGGCACGCGCGCCGCCCTGGCGATCTCCAAGACGGTGGCGGCGGGCCTAGTGTGGCTGGAGCGCGACCGCACGGTCCGGGAGCTGCGCTTCGCCCTGGGCAGCATGGCTCCCACGGTGCGGCGCCTGAGAGCCGCAGAGGATATGGTCAGGGGCAAGCGGCTCTCGCGCGAGCTCGCGGCCGAGGCCTGCGAACTCCTGCCCCGGGACGTCTCCCCCATCGACGACCTGCGCTCCACGGCCGCGTACCGCCTCCACGTCTCCCAGAATCTGCTCTCCGACTTCCTGCTCGGCTAGCGGAGCAGGGCTTCCAGTTCGGCGCGGACCTTCTCCCGCAGAGAGCGCGCCTGGGCGTCTCCGGCCGGGACGGGCTTGGCCAAGGCCCGTTGGTAGAGGCGGATGGCCTCCTGCCGGCGTCCCGCCGAGGCGTAGACCGCGCCCAGGCTCAAGCTCGCGGGCAGGTAGCCCGGGTCGAGCTCCACGGCCCGGGCCAGATCCTCGGCCGCGGCGCGCCGGTCTCCCATGAGCATCTTGAGCACGCCCCGGTCGCTGAGCCAGCGGGCCTGCCCCGGATAGGCGCGCGCCAAGCCGTCCAGCACGGCCAGCGCCTCGCGCCGGCGTCCCAGCTGCTGCAGGACCATGGCGATGCGGCCCTGCTCCCGGGCCCCCGCCTCGAGCCGCCCGGCCCGCGCCACGAAGCGCAGGGCCGCCGACCGCTCACCGGTGCGCGCGGCGGCATCGGCCAGGTCGAGCAGGAGGCCGCAGTCGCGGATGCTCTGGAGCCGGCGCAGGCGCCAGGACAGCAGGCTCTGCCAGAGCCTGCGGTCATCGGGGTGCAGGCTGTGTCCCCGCTCGAGCGCCCCCAAGGATCGGCTTTCCTGCCCCAGCCGTTCGTAGAGCAGGCTCGACTGCTGGAATTGCCGGGGCTCCAGGTCCTGCCTCTGGGCCCGGTCCAGGGCCGCCAGGGCCGGTCCGGCCTGTCCGCCGCGCTGCGCGCGCGCGGCCTCCTGCAGCCACAACTCCGCCAAGCGCGCCCCTCGGGCGGGCTCCGCGGCCATGAGCTCGGCCAGCCGCCCCAGCAAAGCCGGACGCTCCCGGGCCGGCCAGCAGGTCAGAGCGTCGCTGAACCACCTGCGGTCGCGCTGGAACCAGGCGTCGTGACGGGGCCTGACTCGGGACGATTCCGATTCCTCATGGAAGATGGGCAGCCCCACCCAGATGTCCCGCATGAGGTCCAAATCCTCCTGCGCCTGCCGCCGCCGGCCCGACTGCAGGCCATGGAGGGCCCGGAAAGCGTAGTGCCGCAATCCGGCCGGGGTGTCGAAGGTGGTCGGGGGCATCCGGTCCCAGAGCGAGCTCCGGGAGCCGGCCGAGAGCACGCGCGCCCAGGCGTACGGCATCCGCCACTCCGGGCGCGGGGCCAAAGACAGGGCGCGGCCCAGGTCGTCGGCAGCCTCGGCGGGGCGCTGCTGCGCGAGCCGCCGCATGCCCCGCGCGAACCACAGCCAGGCTTCGGACGGGCCCAGCGCGAGCTCACGGTCCAGCGCCGCAGGCCCAGCCGCCAAGCCCGGATAGGCCAGCACCCGCCCAGCCGCCAGGACATGGCCGGCCAGCAGGAGCGCCGCCAGAACGCAGGCGAAGCCCGCGGCCAGGCGGGCGCCGAGGCGGTCGGCCCGCGTCTTGAGCCAGGAGAACGCCGCCACCGAGCACAGGACGCAGAGCAGGGGCAGGACGGGCTCGGCGTAGCGCTCCTCGACGGCCCCTACGCAGTGGATGGCGATGAAGTAGGCCGCCAAGAGCGCCAGCTGCCGATGCTCCTCGCGTCTGCGTCCGAGCCAAGCCGAGGCCAAGGCGCCGGCGTAGAGCAGCGGCTGGAAGGAGGCCAGGTAGAGCAGCCTGCGCACGCAGGCCGCGGCATATGCGAAAGGATGACTGAGGACCTGCCCCGCGGCCCAGGGCAGCAAGCGGCCGCCGGGCTGGGCTCCATCGAGCACGGAGTCCCAGTTGGTCAGCCCCGTGGACACGAAGCCCAGGGCCCCGGCCACGATCAGCGGAGCCGCCCGGCCGTCCTCGAAGAGGACCAGGCGCTGATGGAGCCGCCAGTTCATCAGAACCCAGGGCAGCAGGGCCGCCAGAGGCAGGAGGCAGACCGCCGCGGCCTGCGCCAACCGCCCGTGCCCGCGCCCGTCGGGCCGGCCGCGGCGCCCGAGCCATTCATAAAGGACCAGGACCAGCGGGAACAGGAACAGCGGGGAGAGCACGAGCAGGCTCATGCCCAGGACCGCACCCAGCGCCAGGCTCTTCTTCAGCGACGGCGCTTGCGCGCGCCAGACCAGGAGGCAGGCGACGAGCAGGACATGCAGGTCGTATAGCCAGCGGTCCGATGACAGGTCGCGTGCCGGGACCAAGGCGAACAAGAGGGCCGCGGCGGCGCCGCAGAGCCCCGAATGGAGCAGGGTCCCCAGCGCGAAGACCAGCAGGGCGCCGGCCAGCAGGCTCAGGCCGCGCGTCAGCATCTGGCCGGACGCAGCGACATGGTTGCAGAGCAGGGCGTTGGGCATGGAGAAGCCCGGCATGCTGAGCGCCACCGCGGGATCGGCCAAGCCGTGGAGAAGGGACTCCCCTTCGGACACGTGATAGTCCCCCGGACGACAGGTCCAGCCGCTGTAATCCGCGGCCCAGTCCCCCAGTCTCCCGGACAGGACCAGGATGGCCAGTACCGCGGCGATGAGCGCGACGACGGTCCTCCAGACGGCGGGCCGGCCCGGCTCCTGGGTCAACGGAGCGTCCTCACGGCAGGGTCAGCAAGGAAGCGCCCCCGTCCGCCCCCTTCGCAGTTGACCTCCTCTCCCCGCACCGGTAGGATTATAGCCCCAATTGGGCAGGGAGGCAATGCGGCCCGCATCCTTGGTCGGCGGGGGCCAGGTTCCCCTGGCGATCCCTTTCAGGCCGCGAACCTCTCCAAGCCCGACTCCAGCACCGCCAGGCCTTCTTCGAGCTGGGCGTCCGTGATGACCAGCGGCATGAGCAGGCGGATGACGTTGCCGTAGGTCCCCGCGCTCATGAGGATGAGGCCCCGCTCGGTGCAGTGCCGGATGACCGCCGCAACGGCCTCCTGGTCGGGCTCCTTGCTCCGGCGGTCCTTGACCAGCTCCAGGGCCTGCATCGCGCCCAAGCCTCTGACGTCGCCCACGCCCCGGAACCGACGCAGACCCGCCAGCCGCCGCGGCAGGGCGGCGGAGAGCTCGCGCGCCCGGTCCAGCAGACCCCCGGTCTCGAAAAGCTCCACCACGGCCAGGGCCGCTGCGCAGGAGACCGGATTGCCGCCGAAAGTCCCCCCGATGCCGCCCGTCATGGGAGCGTCCATGAGTTCGGCGCGGCCCACCACGGCCGAGACGGGCATGCCGCCGCCCAGGCCCTTGGCCAAGGTCATGAGGTCCGGGGCCACCCCGGATCGCGCGCAGGCGAAGAGCTCCCCCGTGCGGCCGAAGCCCGTCTGCACCTCATCCGCGATGAAGACGATGCGCTGTCCGGTGCAGTAATCCCGCAGCCGGCGCAGGAACGGCGCGGGCGCGGGCGCGAAGCCGCCCTCGCCCAGCACCGGTTCGATGATGACGGCTGCGACCTGCTCCGGTCCGACGCTCTGCACGGCCCGCTCGAAGGCGGAGAAACACTCGGCCGACACCCGTTCCGGGTCCTCGGTCGCGGGCCAGCGGTAGCAGTAAGGGAAGGGCGCCCGGACCACGCCCGGGTTGAACGGCCCGAAGCCCAGCTTGTACGGCTTCTCCTTGGCGGTCAAGGTCATGGCCATGTAGGTCCGGCCGTGGAAGGCGTGCTCGAAGCAGACCACCGTGGGCCGGCCGGTGGCCGACCGCGCGATCTTGACCGCGTTCTCCACGGCCTCGGCCCCGCTGTTGGCCAGGAAGGACCTCTTGGGAAAGTCGCCGGGGGCCAGGCGGTTGAGGGCGGCGCAGAGCCGCACGTAGCCCTCGTAGGGCGTGACGTGGAAGCAGGCGTGCAGGAAGCGCCGGCTCTGCCGGCGCACGGCCTCGGCCGCGGCGGCCGGCAGATGGCCCGCGTTGAGCACGGCCAGTCCCCCGGCGAAGTCGATGAAGCGGTTGCCGTCCACGTCCTCCAGGACCGCGCCTTTGCCGCGCGCGATGAACACGGGGGTCACGTGGAACGGGCCGCGCGCCACGGCCGCCTGGCGCTCGGCCATAAGCTCCCGGCTGCGCGGGCCCGGCACTTCGGTCTTCAAGCGGATGTTCATGGGCCCTCCTCCTGCGGCATGATACCAAACGCATGGGACCAGGCATAGCCCGAAAGGCCCAGATGCGGTTAGGCCTTTCGGGCTCCTTTATGCTAGAATATCTTGGCATGGCGGGCCCCGCGAGGGCCCCGGAGGAAACGAGAGAAATGAGAGTGCAAGGCGTTGTGGCATCCCTGGCGATAGCCGCCTTCGTCCTGGCGCTGTCGCTGCCCCCGGCCGCGAGAGCCGAGTCATCGGGCCTCAACTTCGACCAAGGCGTCAACGCGTCCGATATCCTCAAGCAGGCCAAAGCGCTGTCGGCGCAGGACAAGTCCGTCATCTCCCCGGCGTACATCGGCCACACCCGGTACGACCGGGACTGCCGCACCGTGACCTTCAACCCGTCGGACCAGCCGGCCTCGGGCCGCATCCCCCTGCGCTCCACCGAATGGATCGAGGAATGCAACAACTACGGCGGCGGCACGTATCCGGGCCCCGGCGGCCATCCGATACCCGTCCCCCCCGGCCAGAACTGCTGGGAGCGCCCCGGCTACTCCTACACGGGCGAGGCCCAGATCACCCTGCGGGACCGCCTGCAGCTCTTCCCGTGGGAGTACGACAAGTTCGAGGTCTGCCTGGAAGGCCCCTGGTACAGCCTCTACACGGTGGCCGCGGCCTATGAGTACAAGATGGTGCAGGGCGGCAACCGCGACGGCGACTTCGTCCTCGCCCCGGTCAAGAAGACGGCCATGAAGCCGGATCCGGCGGGGATCGTCGCGCAGGGCTTCTCCGCGAACATGGTCCTTTCCCTCAAGGACAAGTGGGCCTCCTACTACCAGGGCGAGCAGACCGTCCTGAAGGTCGAACTGATCAAGGAAGTCTCGTTCTGGCCCGACCAGACGGTCCTGGACAAGGAGATCTCCGCGCCGCCGGCTGAAGCCTACACCGTGGACTTCCTGGCCTACGCCAAAGAGTTCTCGCAGAAGCTCCAGCCGGGCCAGAAGTATTATGTGCGCTATGCCTTCAAGAGGATCGGCAAGATCTCGAAGCCGGACCTCACGAAGGTCGGCAACACCGACAAGGTCGTCTACCAGCCCGCGACGCTGGCCGCCGCCTACTGAAGCGGGCCGGGACAAGGAGACCCCCCGGCCGCGACCGGGGGGTCTCCCTTTTTTGAAACGCGCTGGATGTTGACGAGCCGGGATATTGTTGCTAACCTAGACAACCATGGCGCATATATTGGTCGTAGACGATGACCGCGCCATCGTCGGCATGCTTGCGAAGCTCCTGAGCCGGGCCGGCCACCGGGTCACGGTCAGCGAGTCCGGCCGGGACGCGCTCAAGAAGCTGGGGATCGAGCCCGACGACCCATCGGCGGACCTGCCCGAGCTGCTGCTGCTCGACATCATGATGCCGGACGTGGACGGCTACTCCGTGGGGGCCAAGATCCGCGACCAGGAGCGGACCCGCGGAATCCCCATCGTGGTCGTCTCCGCCCTGCGGGACCTGAGCCCCACCTTCAACTCCACCGTCAAGGTCGAGGGGGTCCTGACCAAGCCGTTCTCCCCCGAGGACCTGCTGGCCTTGGTCGCCAAGACCCTCGCCGCCAGGGCCCAGCACAAAGACTAGCGGGCCCGCCGCTCAGCGGTTCCAGTTGTCGTGGATGCAGGGATAGGTCACGCCCGCCTCCGCGACCCGGCGCGCGCGCAGCCACAGGTCGAGCCGGTCGCGGGCCGGGTCCAAGGCCAGCAGCCCGTCCCGCAGCCGCGGGGAGAGCAGGACGGGATGCCCCCGCCGCCCGCCCTGCACCGGGACCACGGCCTCGGCCCGGATCCGGACCGTACGCGCCGCCAGAAGGCGGAAGAGCCCGGGCTCCCAGACCCGCATGTCCACGTGATAGAGGAAAGTCCAGCGCCGCATGGGCAGGGCCCGGGCCAAAGCCAGGACCGCGGCCAGAGCCGGAGCGTCGGGGTCGACCGGCACCCAGGCCGCCCGGGGCTCCAGGGCGCGGCAGCGCTCCAGCCACTCGCCTTGGATGGACACCGCCACGGATCGGGCGGGGAAGAGCCGGCGCAGGAAGTCGAGCTGCCGCTCCACGAGGGGCCTGCCCTCGCACAGTCGCCAAGCCTTGGGGCCGCCGGCCCGGCGGCCCCGGCCGGCGGCCAGCAGGTAGGCCTGGCAGGCGCGCAGACTCAAGAGAGCGCCGGGGCCTGGTGGAAGACCGTGGCGGGCATGGCCGGAACGATCCTCTCCTTGCGGAAGGCCTCGAGGATGCCCAGGTGGATGGCCTGGTTGGCGTCCATGTACACGTTGTAGTCCGGTTCGGTCACGAAGTAGACGGCCTCGAAGGAGAAGCCCTTCTCGCCGAAAGCGCAGAGGTGCGCCCGGTCGAAGCGGGTCTTGGGCACGGCCTGCACCGCGGCCTTGACCAGGGCCGGGATGCGGGCCACCTGCTCCGGGGGCGTGGAGTAGGGCACGCTCAGGGTCAGGCAGATGCGCCGTTCGCGCAGCAGCCGGAAATTCTGGATCTCCGAGGAGGTGAGCTTGGAGTTGGCCATGATGAGCATCTCGCCGGAGAGGGCGCGCACCCGCGTGGTCTTGACCCCGATGTGCTCCACCGTGCCCTGCTTGTCGCCCACCACGATGAAGTCGCCGACCACGAAGGGCCGGTCCAGGTAGATGGCCAGGGCGCTGAAGAGGTCGCCCAGGATGGCCTGGGCGGCCAGGGCCACGGCCACGCCGCCGATGCCCAGCCCCGCGAGCATGGAGCTCACGTTGAAGCCCAGGTTGCTGAGCACGAAGAGCGTGGCCACGACCCAGAGCAGGCCGCTGATGATGTAGCTCAGGTTGCGCGCGGTGCCCCGGTCCGCCTCGGAGCCCCGGCCCTGGGCCGAGAGCAGCTTGCGGATGGCGTAGTCCGCGCCCACGCGCAGGAGGGTCACGGCCCGATAGGTCAGCACCGCCAGGAGGACGGCGTACAGCAGCTGTTCGGACTTGGCGGGCAGGCCCAGGTGCCGGGAGGCGGCCCAAAGGGCGACCAGAACGACCTCGGGCGGGCGGATCATCTCCAGAAGGTCGAGGACGAGGTCGTCGAGGTCGGTCTCGGTCTTGGCCGCCAGGGCGCGCAGGCGGGCGATGGCGACCTTGCGCACGATGGAAAAAGCCACGAGTATTCCCAGGAAGGTCCCCAAGGAGACCAAGTACTCCCAGACGCTGTTGCCGAGGAATTCGCGTTCGAGCATGGAACGATGATAACAAAATCGGGTGCCACGGGTTAACTTTCTTAACTTCCCCGTCGAGAAAGTTAACAAAGTTGACCCGTGGCACCATCACAAGATGTATAATTTCTTACTTTCCGACGGAGAAGAGGATAATGCCCACCACAACCATGAAGAAACCGACCCCCAAGACGACTCCGGACTACAAGGTCAAGGATATCTCTTTGGCCGAGTGGGGCCGCAAAGAGATCGCTTTGGCCGAGGCCGAGATGCCGGGCCTCATGGCTCTGCGCGAGGAGTACGCGGGCAAGAAGCCCCTGGCCGGCGCCCGCCTGGCGGGCTGCCTGCACATGACCATCGAGACCGCGGTCCTCATCGAGACCCTGGTCAAGCTCGGCGCCTCGGTGCGCTGGAGCTCCTGCAACATCTTCTCCACCCAGGACCACGCCGCGGCCGCCGTGGCCAAGGCGGGCGTCCCGGTCTTCGCCTGGAAGGGCGAGAGCCTCGAGGAGTACGACTGGTGCGTGGAACAGACCCTGCGCTGGCCGGACGGCCAGGGCCTCAACCTCATCCTCGACGACGGCGGGGACCTGACCAACATGGTCTTCGACAAGTTCCCCGAGCTGGTCAAGGGCATCGTGGGCCTCTCCGAGGAGACCACCACGGGCGTGCACCGGCTCTACCAGCGCCAGGCCGCCGGCACCTTGAAGTGCCCGGCCATCAACGTCAACGACTCCTGCACCAAGAGCAAGTTCGACAACCTCTACGGCTGCCGAGAGTCTTTGCTCGACGGCATCAAGCGCGCCACCGACGTCATGATCGCGGGCAAGACCTGCGTGGTGGCGGGCTACGGAGACGTGGGCAAGGGCTGCTGCCAGTCCCTGCGCGGCATGGGCGCGCGCGTGCTGGTCACCGAGATCGACCCCATCACGGCCCTGCAGGCCTGCATGGAGGGCTACGAGGTCGTGACCATGGACGACGCCGCCTCCAAGGGCGACATCTTCGTGACGGCCACGGGCTGCCGCGACATCATCCTGCGCAAGCACCTCGACGCCATGAAGACCGGGGCCATCGTGTGCAACATCGGGCACTTCGACCTGGAGATCGACGTGGCCTCCATCATGAGCGACCCGAAGATCAAGCGCGACACGGTCAAGCCGCAGGTCGACGAGTTCATCTGGCCCGACGGCAAGAAGGTCATCGTGCTGGCCGAGGGCCGGCTGGTGAACCTCGGCTGCGCCTCCGGGCACCCGAGCTTCGTGA
>JAQUNT010000022.1 GCA_028717525.1 Elusimicrobiota bacterium | reverse complement strand
GATCCGCCTGGGCCGCCCGGGCCTGACCTACGCGTATTTGTTCCTGGCCGTCTTGTGCCTGCGGCGGACCGCCGCGTCCCGGACCTGGGTCTGGCCGGCGCTCAGCGGCATCCTGGGCGGCGCTCTGGCCTATGTGCATCTGGACGGCTGGACCATCTACATGGCGGCGGCCGGGCTCTTCGCGGCGCTGGAATCCCTGCGCCGGGGGCGCTGGTCGCGGGGCTTGTGGTCCAGCGTGGCGCTGTCCACGCTCGTGAGCCTGCCCTACCTGTATTTCCTCTATCCGCCGCGGCCGGAATTCTTGTGGCTGGGAGGCGCCGTCTTCGGACGGCGTTTCGACTGGACGTCCTTGGCGTACGCGGCGATGGCCGCGTTGGCCTGGCGCTTGAGAAAGGACCCTTCCGCCCTGCTGCTGGGCTGCCTGTCGGCCGCCGCGTTCTTGATGGTCAACATCAGCCTGGTCACCGGCTATTCCCTGCAGCCGGCCCATTGGAAGTACATCGGGAACATCTACGTGTTCCTCCTGGCGCTGATCCTGCTGCCCCGGCGGCTCAAGGACCAGTCCCGGCTCTGGCTCGCGTTGAGCGGCGCCTTGGCCGGCGCGGCGTTCCTGCAGGGGATGGGCTACGCGGCGATCCACTATCCGCTCCAGGGCCTGCCGCGGGACACTGAACACGCCTTGGAGTGGCTGGACCGGCGCGCGCCCCCGGACCGCGAAGTCATCGCGCTGGATCCGGAAGTCAACATGCTGATCCCCGCCTTCACGCGCCACAAGGTCGGGCTCTCCTACGGCGGCGCCTCCAACATGTCCACGTATCCCATGCTCAAGGGCTGCGCGCGCCTGCTGGGCATGCTGCGGCTCTTCGACGTGGATCCGGGGCGCTTCTTCGCCGAGCGGCGGCCCGCCGGCGAGGATCCGCACCAGTTCAACATCGGGCTGCGCCGCACGGAAGCCGTGGCCGACCGCCTCCTGCTCAGCCTCTTCTCCTTGGCCAAGAACGACGAGCCCGCGGTGCGGGACGTCCTGGCCCGGGCCGCGCGCGCGCCCGCGGACCTCCGCCCCGATTACGTCTGGTTCGGCCCGGTGGAGCGCAAGTACGCGGGCCGGGGCTTCCCCGGGCGCGGGCGGTGGCGGGAGGCCTACCGCAATGCGACCGTGACCATCTACGCCCCGGCGGAGCCCGGCGGCAGCAGCAGCGAGCGCGGGGAGGCCAGGCGGACCGCGAGCCCGGTCCGGAAATAGGCGAAGTTGTGGAAGAAGGTGTTCTGCGACTCGCCCTGGGCCCGCGCCCGCCACACCGCCGGGACCTCGGTCACCGGCACGCCCAGGCGCAGCGGCTTGACCAGCGTCTCCAGGAGGAAGGGGTAGCGGAAATCATCCCAGCGGATGGCGCGGACCAGGCGCGTGGGGAACAGCCGGTAGCCGAAGGTCAGGTCCGATAGGCCGGTCGCGTAGACCAGCCGGAAGAACCGCTGGAAGACCCAGTTGCAGGCCAGCTTGATCGGGGCATAACCGTGGAAGCCGCCGCCCGGGATCCAGCGGGAGGCGGTGACGATGCCGCCCGGGTCGCGCCGGGCCTGCGCGATCATCGCGCCGACGCAGTTCGGGTCGGTCTCCAGGTCGCTGGCCATCATCAGCACGTGGCTGCCGGCGGCGGCCGCGAACGCGTCGCGATAGGCGCCGCCGATGAAGGGCGAGCTCTGCCGCAGCAGGACGGCCCGCGCGCCGAGCTCGGCCCGCAGCGCGGCGACCGCGGCCAGGGCCGGCGGGGTGGTCCGGGGGCAGACCACGAAGAGGTACTCGCCCACGGAGTCGCGGGCGTCCTTCTCGATGACGGCGACGGTCTCGCGGAGGGTGTCCGTCTCGTTCATGACCGGCAGGACGACGGAGACGGACTGGAAGCGGTCCACGCGCGGATAGTCAGGCATGGAAGTCGGGCGCGGCCCTCATGTTAGCACTTCTTCGTCGAGCGCCGATAGATGGTCACGGAAGCGTTGCGGAAGGCCTCCTCCCACTGCCCCCGCTTCGGGAAGCCTTTGCCGGCGTACTCCTGCTCGAGGCCGCCGAACCAGATGTAGTCCGGAGCGAGCTCCGCGGGCGCGGCCTTGGCCGCGTCCATGATGCGGCGCGCCTCGGGCCGCGGGGTCATGTAGAACATCATGGTGTAGAGCTCGCCCTTCTCGATCTCGCCGCGGGCCAGGCCCGTGGCCACGATGCTGCGGCGTTCGTAGGGGCTCTCCCGCCAGAGGGTGTCGCGGAGGAAGCGGTCGGCGTCCGCCCCCAGCAGGCGCAGGCCGCCCAGCAGGCGCTCGGCGTTGTCCAGCAGGGGATAGTCCGAGACCACGGCCAGGATGTAGGAGAGCTCCACCTTGTCGTGCGTGAAGGCCGGGATGAGGGCGTTGACCTCCGGGTTCAGGGTCAGGACCACGCTGTCCTTCGGGGTGCGGCTCTGCAGCCAGGCCAGGCCCTCGTCGTAGTCCTTGGGCAGGCCCTGGAACGGGAAGTGGATGGCCGCGTAGGCCAGGCCCTGCAGGAAGGCGGCGAAGACCAGGGCGGACGCGGCGCCCAGCCAGAGGCCGGGCCGGTCCTGGGCGCGGCGCGGCACGAAGGACAGGGCCAGCAGGAACACGTAGATGTTGCCGAAGAACTTCCAGTGCTCGGCCTGCAGGGGATAGCCGGTCACGAGCTCGATGTTGACCATGAAGAAGGTCCCGGCCGCCACGCAGGCCAGCAGCCAGCGCGCGGGCCGGTCCCGGCCGCGCAGTCCGACGCAGAAGGCCGCGGCGTAGAACAGGGACCAAGGGTCGAACTGCCGGCGCGGGGCCAGGCCGCTGCGCAGGAGCAGGTCCGCGGCCGGCGGGTAGTTGTAGTACAGGAAGGGCAGGCTGATGAGCGCGGCCAGCAGGGCCGAGGCCAGCAAGGGCTTGTGCAGCCGCCGCTCCTTGAGCGAGCAGACCGCGCAGAAGGCGAAAGCGGCCAGGATGTGCGTGCTCCACACGTCGAGGCGCACGTAGGCCAGGGCGCCGCCCAGCGCCCCGCCGGCCAGGGCCCAGCTCCAGGCCCGGCTCTCCGCGGTCTTGATGCTCCACAGCGAGGCCAGGAACAGGAAGGCGTAGGTCAGGGCCGGCCTGGGCACGCGCAGCACGCTCTCGGTGCGGCCGTAGGACAGGATCGTCCAGGCGTTGTGGGCCAGGCTCCGGGCCAGGGGGCCGTCCCAGGAGAGGTTGTGCACGAAGAGCAAAGTGAGGATGTAGCTGAAGCAGGTGAGGAAGACCGCGCCGCAGGCCGCGAAGGGGGCGTCCGTTTCGAGCTTGCGGATCAGGCGATAGAGCAGGACGAACCAGAGCGCGCAGCAGAGGAAGCGCGCCAGGAGCCAGGTGCGGTTGATGTCGCGCAAGGCCGCCTGCGCCGCGCCCAGGAGCGCGTAGGTCAGGGCGTCGATGACCAGCTGGCGCCGGGAGCGGCTGTCCTTGATGTAGGGGTCGTAGGCCGGCCAGTGCAGGGAGGCGTTGTTGGCGCGCGCCGCGTAGGCCAGCTCCTCGTGGGAGAGCTCGGTGCCGAACCAGCCCAGCAAGGTGAAGCGGCCGTCGTTGGCCCAGGCGCGGGTCAGCTCCGGGTAGTGCGCCTGCCAGGCGTGCCGGAACACGGGCATGGCCGCGTAGCCCGCGCAGAAAGCCGCGGCCACGACCAGGCCGCAGGCCCAGACCAGCCAGGGCTTCGGGGAGGAGACGGCGGAGGCGGCGCTTGGCTTGGCCACGAGCTGGTCCGAGGACCAATAATATATAATTTCGCGGTGAAGGTCCTCATAACAGGGGCCTGCGGCTTCCTGGGCGGCGTCCTGGCCGCCGAGCTCCCCCGCCGCGGCGGCGGCCTGCGCGTGCTGGGCCTGGACAACCTCGTCCGGCCGGGCAGCGAGAGCAACCGCTCCGTCCTGCGCCGGCGCGGAGTCGAGCTCCGCCACGGCGACCTGCGCCTGGCCAGCGACCTCGAAGGCCTGCCCGCCGTGGACTGGGTCATCGACGCCGCGGCCAACCCCAGCGTGCTGGCCGGCCGCGACGGGCGCAGCAGCAGCCGCCAGGTCGTGGAGCACAACCTGCTCGGCACGGTCAACGTCCTGGAGTACTGCAAGAGGACCGGCGCGGGCTTCATCCTGCCCAGCACCAGCCGGGTCTACTCCGCGGCCGCGCTGCGCGCCCTGCCCCTGGTCCAAAGCGGCCGCGCCTTCCGCCTGGACTCCGCGCGCGGGCTCCCCCCGGGGGTGTCGCCGCGGGGGGTCTGCCAAGGCTTCTCCACCGAGCCTCCGCTCTCGCTCTACGGCAGCAGCAAGCTCGCTGCCGAGCTCCTGGCCCTGGAGTACGGCTCCGCCTACTCTTTCCCGGTCTGGATCGACCGCTGCGGGGTGCTGGCCGGGGCCGGGCAGTTCGGCACGGCCGAGCAGGGCATCTTCTCTTACTGGGTGCACGCCTGGGCCGGGTGCCGCGGCCTGCGCTACATCGGCTTCAACGGCCGCGGCCTGCAGGTGCGCGACGCCCTGCACCCGGCGGACCTCGCCGAGCTGGTCTGGCTGCAGATGCGCCGCGGCGGACGGGGCGCGCGCCGCGTCTACGACGTGGGCGGCGGAGCCGCCAACGCCATGTCCCTGGCGGAGCTGTCGGCTTGGTGCGCCGGCGAGTTCGGGCCGCGGCCGGTGGGCCGGCAGCTGCGCGGCCGGCCCTACGACGTGCCCTGGCTGGTCATGGATGGCGCGGCCGCGGCCGCGGACTTCGGCTGGAAGCCGCGGCGCGGCCTGCCCGCCATCCTGCGCGAGATCGCGGCCCACGCGAGGCGCCACCCCCATTGGCTGGAACTGACCGGCGCCCGCTAGAGCCGGGCCGCGCGCCCGCGCCCCTGCGCCTGCTGAGCGTGGTGGTCCCCGCGCGCGACGAGGCCGGAGGCATCGCCGCCACCTTGGCCGCCCTGCACGCGGAGCTCTCCCGCGCCGGAGTGCCCCACGAGATCGTGGCGGTGGACGACGGGAGCACGGATCGGACCTGGGAGGTGCTCGAGGGCCTGCGGCGCTCCGGCCTGCCCGTGGCGCCCGTGCGCAGCGCCGGCCCGCACGGCTTCGGCCGGGCCGTGGTGCGCGGCTTCGACGCGGCGCGCGGCGACGCCGTGGCCGTGGTGATGGCGGACGGCTCGGACGACCCCCGCGACCTGGTCGCCTACTGGCGCGTCCTGCAGGCGGGCTTCGACTGCGCCTTCGGCAGCCGCTTCATCAAGGGCGGCCGGACCGTGGACTACCCCCGGCTCAAGCTGGCGCTCAACCGTCTGGCCAACTGGTTCATCATGCTGCTCTTCGGCATCGGCCTCAACGACACCACCAACGCCTTCAAGGCCTACCGCAGCACGGTCATCGCCGGCTGCCGGCCCTTCCTGGCCCCGCACTTCAACTTGACCATCGAGATCCCGCTCAAGGCCATCGTGCGCGGCTTCTCGTACGCCGTGGTCCCCATCACCTGGCGCAACCGCGGCTCGGGCCTGTCCAAGTTCCGGATCAAGGAGATGGGCAGCCGCTACCTGTTCATCTGCCTCTATGTGTGGCTGGAGCGGCACTTCAGCCGGGGCGACTACCGTTCCGGCCCGCCTCCGGCCGGAGCCTAGCCGCCAGGGCCGCGGCGGCCGCGAAGATCAGGACGGGCATCACCGCCAGCCGGTAGCGCATCTGGCTGACGCTGACCACGTGCACGGCCATGGTGGCCAGCAGGAAGAGCCCCAGGGGGAAGAGCTCGGCCCAGCGCCGGCGCAGGCCCCAGAGCCCCCAGAAGCCCAGGAGGATGAGCGCGGGCTCGCAGGCCAGGCTCACCGCGGCCAGGGCCGCGCGGCCCAGGCCCGCGCCCGGGTGGCTGTAGGAGTCCTCCCGGAAGCCCTTGTCCGAGCGGGGGTAGAAGCGCCAGAAATTGACGGTCTTGCGGGCCCACTGCTTGAGCGTGGCGCCGGGATGGGCGCGCATGAAGGCCAGGCTCTCGCGCAGGTAGAGCCGGTCGCGCTCGGCCGCGGAGAGGCGCTGGCCCTCCGCGTAGAAGGGCGTGGACCTCAGGGCGGAGCGCGCCAGGCCCGTCTCCACCTCGTTGAGGTCGAAGAAGACGGTCCCGTCGAGCATGGTGATCCCCCCGTGCAGGTCGAGGGCGAAGGCCCCGGCGACGGCGCGGTTGCGCGCGCACCAGGCGCCCAGGGGCAAGGACCAGGCCAGGACCGCGGCGCAGAGCGCCCGGCCGCTCCAGCGGCCCGCCAGGCAGGCGGCCAGGCCGGCCAGCCAGAGCAGGGCGCCGATGGGCATGGCCTCGGCGCGGCAGAGGGCGGCCAGGGACCAGGCCAAGCCGGCGCCGGCCGCCGTCAGGGCCGAGGCTCCGCGCTCCTGGAGGCTCGCGCAGAGCAGCCACAGGGCCGGGACCACGGCGGCCAGGTAGAGGGTCTCGGAGAGGACCATGCCCGAGTAGTAGATGAAGAAGGGATAGACCGCGGCCGCGGCCAGAGCCAGGCGCCCGGCCGCGGCCGAGCCGCTCAGGCGCCAGGTCATGCGGCCCAGGGCCCAGGCCGTGCCCGCGGAGACGAAGGCCTGGGCGAGGCGCGGCCAGAGCAGATGGTCGCCGCCGAGGCGGAAGCACAGGGCGAAGAAGGCGGCGGGCAAGGGCGCCATGGCCAGGCGCTCCCCGTTCTCGCCCAGAGTGCCCAAGGAGGCCAGGTTCCAGGCCACGGCGCGGAAGCCCGACTCGTCGGTCTGCAAGGCCTGCCCGCCGAGCTTGAGGGCGAAGGCCAGGCGCAGGGCCAGGGCCAGGGCCAGCCAGGCCCAGTCCGGGGTGTCGAAGAGGACGCGTCGCCAGAGCCGCCGCTCAGACCGTGGCATCGGGAGATTCTAAGACTTTTGCCTTCAAATCCGCTAGAATCCTGGTAGGATGGAGAATGGCATCACCGCGGTCATCATCGGGGGCGGGCAGAGCGAGAGCCTGCAGGCCGACGGCCGCAGCGTCCCCAAGTCGCTGGCGCCCGTGGCCGGCAAGCCCCTGCTCGAGCACCAGCTCGACTGGCTCAAGCGCGCGGGCATCGACTCGGCGGTGCTCTGCCTGGACTTCCAGCCCGAGCTGGTGCGCGCCCGCTTCGGCGACGGCTCGGCTTTCGGGGTGCGCCTGCGCTACTCGGTGACCCAGGAGCCGCGGGGCAGCGCCGGGCTGGTCAAGGGCCTGGGCCCGGCCTCCCTGCCCGACGACGTGCTGGTGCTCTTCGGGGGGATCTTCCCCCAGACGGACTGCGCCCGCATGGTGCGCTTCCACCGCGGCCACTCCGGCCTGGCCTCTTTGGTCCTGCACGAATGCCGCCCGGACCAGCGCGCCGGAGCGGAGTCCTGCGCGGGGCAGGGCCGGCGCTGCGCCCGGACGCACGGCTGCTCCGGCGAGCCGGTGGTCCTGGGGCCGGCCCAGCGCATCGTGGAATTCCCCCGCTACGCCGCGCCCGGCCAGGCCTGCCTGGCCCTCTCTCCGCTGTGGGTCATCCGGCGCGCCCTCTTCCACTTCGTCCCGGACGGGGCGGCCAGCGATTTCGTCAAGGACGTGTTCCCGGCCGCGGTGAAGGCCGGCGAGTCCCTGCTGGGCTACCCGGAGACGGGCCTGCTGGCGGACCTGGGCTCTCCCGAACGCTACGAGCGGTTCGTCAAGAGCCTGGGCAAGGGCCGGGGCCCGCGCGAGACTGCCCATGGTCAGGCCTGAGGTCGTCGCCTACCTTCAGGCCCACCTGAAGAAGCACCCGATCGACGAGCTGCGCCGCCAGCTGGCCGCGGAAGGCGTCAGCTCCGTGGACTTCGACGACGCGCTCAAGTCCGCGATGCGCGCCCCGTCCACGCTGACGACCGGGACCGCGGCGGGCCGCACCGCGCCGAGCCGGGCCAGCCTGGTCTTCCTGGTGCTGGGCGTGGCGGTGGTGGCCGCCCTGACGGCCTGGCTGGCCCTGCGCCGCGAGCCGGAGGAGGCGCCCTCCGCCTCGACCACGGTGGTCTCGGCCACGGGCGAGTCCGCCTTCGTCGGCCACACGGGCTACGTCATCCGCCTGCCCAAGGGCTATGAGGCGGCGGCCGCCTTCAAGGACGAGGCGAAGGCCGTCGAGGTCGTGCATTTCTGCCGGGGCGGCACGGATCCCACGAACTTCGTGCACCGGGGCCTCTACGGCCAGATGGGCATCGTGCGCCTCGACGTCCAGCCCAACCCCTGGTCCGGGGACATGCTGGGGCCGGACCGCCTGGCGCGCGCGCTCAACGCCGAGCGCACCGCGCGCGGGGACAAGTTCGCCATGAAGAACATCCAGGTCAGCTCCCTGCGCGGGGTGCAGATCCAGACCGAGCTGCCCGACATCAGCGTGGAGGCCTACATCCTGGGCGAGGCGGTCATGTACCATTTCTTCGCCGGGCAGGAGGACGAGATCTTCCGCTCCATCGTGGACAGCCTGCGCGACCCGCACGCGGAGACCCTCTGATGGACCCGTCGGCCCGGCGCCACCGCGCCCTGATCTGGGGCGCGTCCTTGCTCATCGCCGCGGCCCTGGCCGTCTACGCCTCCTTCCTCTACGACTGGCTGCGCGGCCCGCCTCCGGCGCGGCCGCCGCGGGCCGCGCCCGAGGTCGTCGACGCCTCCCTGCGGAAGGCCCGCGCGGACTTCCGGGCGCGCTACCTGGACTGCTCCGCGCACCTGCGCCTGGCCGAGGCCCTCGCCGCGGCCGGTCGGCCCGTGGACGCCTTCTACGTGATGTTCTGGGCCCGGAGCTTTTTCGGGGACGAGGCCTTCGCGCGCTCCCATGCCTTGGTGGTCCTCTACCGGGGCCGCCATTTCCTGGGCGACGCGCCCTTCGACGCCTCCCCGGCCAACGAGGCCCGGCTCAAGGAGCACCTGGGCTCGGACCCGCAGGACCCCGCCGCGCTCGACTACCTGGCGCACATCGCCCAGTCGCGCGGCCGGGCCGCGGAGGCCCTGCGCCTGGTGGAGACCGGGCTCTCCGGCCACCCGGACGACGCGGGCCTGCTGGCCTACCGGGCGGAGCTGGCCGCGGCCGCGGGCGACCGGCGCGGCGCGGTGACGGCCTGGGCCAAGCTCGCCGCCGCGCGGCCCGGGACCTTCGCGGCGCGCGGCGCCTTGGAGGAGCTGGGCCGCCTGGCGCGGGCTCCGGGCGCGGGCGAGGACTCGGTCCTGGGCCGGGAGGCCCTGGCCGAGCTGCTGCGCGCGCGGCCGGAGGACCCCCTGATCTTCGCGACCTTCGCCATGGCCGAGTGGCGCAAGGGCGGCTCGGCCGCGGCGCGGGCGCTGGTCGGCGAGACCTTGTCCAAGCATCCGGGCCAGGCGGGCGCGCTCATGGTGGAGGGCGCCCTGGCGCTCGAGGACCATGACACGGAGAAGGCCATCCGGCGCTTCACCGAGGCCTGGGAGAAGGACCCCGAGGACCTCTACAGCGCGGCCCAGCTGGCCCAGCTCTACTTCAAGGCGCGCGCCGACGCCGAGGCGGCCCTGCCCTACTACATCGCCCTCTACCGGAGCAATCCGCGCTACGACGACGGCGTGCCCGCGGAGCAGCGCATCCGCGAGATCCTCGACTCGCGGCGCGAGGCCATGCTCAAGCACGTGCGCGCGGAGGGGCTGGGGCGCTTCTTCTCCTGCGACGACGCGTCCCTGCGCGCCGAGGCCGCGGCCAAGGCGGCGGCGTTCAAGGACCCGCGCTGGATCGAGACCTTGGCCGGCCTGCTCGACGACGACACCGAGATCGTGCGCCACAACGCGGACTACGCGCTCTTCCAGATCGGCAAGGCCGTGCCGGACGCGGTGCGGGTGCGCCGCGACGAATGGCTGGGCGCGGAGGCGCCCCTGGCGCGCGCGCGGGCCCTCAACCTCTTCGCCGACCTGGAGCCCGCGGCGACCTTCCCCTTGGTGCTCAAGGCCCTGCAGGACCGGGACCCGGTGCTGCGCTTCCTGGTCCGGGCCATGGTGCTCGACCATTACTACCGGGGCACCCCGGAGGGGGACCGGGCCCGGGCCGAGTACTTGGCCCGGGAGAAGGACCCCAAGGTCCTGGCCCTGACCCCCCGCTGAGCGACATGGCCGCAGGCTCCTTCATAGACACCCACACGCACCTCTGCGACCCCCGCTTCGACGCGGACCGCGAGGCGGTCCTGGCCCGGGCCGCGGCCGCCGGGGTGGGCCGGCTCGTGGAGGTGGGCGACTCGCCGGAGGACTGGCCCAAGGTCCTGGCCCTGTGCCGGGCCGCAGGCCCGGCACAGGCCGTGCGCTGCGCCTTGGGCCTGCACCCCTACTACGCCGAGAGCTGCAGCGAGTCTTTGCTCTGCCGGCTGGAGCAGGAGGCCTCGGCTCCCGAGGTGGCGGCCATCGGTGAGATCGGCCTCGATTACGCGCGCGCCCAGGTCGCGCCGCAGGTGCAGCAGGCCGCCCTGCGCCGCCTGCTGGCCGCCTGCCGCAGCGCGGGCAAGCCCGCGGTCATCCACTGCCGGGAGGCCTACGCGGACCTGCGCCTCATCCTGCGCGAGCTTTTCCCCTCCCCCCCCGGGGACCGCCGCTTCTGGGGCGTGGTGCACTGCTTCTCGGGCGCTCCCGAGGACGCCGAGGCCTTGGTCGCCTCGGGCTGGGCGGTGGGCGCCGACGGGCCGGTGACCTACCCGAAGAACGAGGCCCTGCGCGAGGCCTTCCGCCGCGTGGGCCCCGGGGCCGCGGTGCTGGAGACGGACAGCCCCTACCTGCCGCCGCAGAGCCTGCGGGGCAAGCGCAACGAGCCCGCCGCCGTGCCCGAGATCGCCGCGACCCTGGCCGCGCTCTGGGGCCTGCCCCTGGAGGAGGCCGCGCGCCGCACCAGCGGCAACGCCGAAGAGCTCTTCGGCTGGGGAGACCGGGGACACAAGACTTAATTCGCCTGCCCAGCCGGGCGCGACCCTATTTTTTGTAGAATCACCGCCATGACCGCCCAGTTCATGAACGCGGGCGTGCCCCTGGAGAAGGCGCGCTTCGTCATCCAGCCCCTGCCTTTCGAGCGCACCACCTCCTACATGAAGGGCACGGCCCGGGGCCCGGCCGCGATGCTGGTCGGCTCGGTGGGCGTGGAGGCCTACGACGAGGAGCTGGACCGGCTCACCTGCAAGGACGGCATCTGCACCTTGCCGGCGCCGAAGCTCTCGGGCCCGACCCCGCGGGTCTTCGCGCGCATCGAGCGGGAGGTCGGCCGCATCGCCGCCATGCCGGGCAAGACCCTGTTCTGCGTGGGCGGCGAGCATTCCCTCTCGCACGCGACCATCCCCCCCTTCCTGCGGCGCTGGCCGGGACTGGGAGTCCTGCATTTCGACGCGCACGCGGACATGCGGCGCTCGTACCAGGGCTCGGAGTACAGCCACGCCTGCGCCATGTATCCGATCGCGAGGGAATGCCGCGTGGTCCAGGTGGGGATCCGCTCCATCGGCGAGGACGAGGCGCATCTCGTCGGCCGCGGGAAGGTGAAGACCTTCCTCTGGCACGAGCACCGGGACATGCGCAAGCTCATCCCCTTGGTCTTGAGGAGTCTCCCCCCCCGCGTGTACCTGTCCATCGATATGGACGGCTTCGACCCGGCCGTGGTGCCGGGCGTGGGCACGCCCCAGCCGGGCGGCTATCTCTGGCAGGAAGCCCTGGACCTGTTCCGCGCGGTCATCGCCAAGAAGCGCGTGGTCGGCGTGGACGTCATGGAGCTCTGCCCGCTCCGGGACACCGTGGCCTCGGAGCTGGCCGCGGCCAAGCTGATCTACCGGCTGATGGGCTACCTGGCCGTCAGGCGCTAGGCTGACCACAAGCGGTTCTGCCGCCCCGCTCCGCGGGTCGGTGGCGGGCGAGCGATCGCTCGCCCGCTCGTTGGGGTGAATTCTCCCGCAACCTGCGGCGGCCTCTCCGGATCCGGAGGGGAGTGGACCCTTCGGTTCCGCTTTTTCAAGTTCCCCGACGAGGGTTTTGTCGCATCGCCCCTCTCGCTACGGAACCCGTCCGGAAGGCGCCGGCTTTGTCGGCAACCTGCTAGCGCCAGCACGACAGGGCGAAGATCCCCAGCTGGGCAAAGCCCACCACGACGCAGGCGGCCTTGAACAGGTCCTGCTTGCGCGCCGCGACGCGGGCGTGGATCAC
>JAQUNT010000021.1 GCA_028717525.1 Elusimicrobiota bacterium | reverse complement strand
ATGTAGTGGCCCAGCATGTCGCGCACCGGCAGCACGCGCGGCCGGCCGTCCACCAAAGACAGGAGGATGACCCCAAAACTCGTTTCCATCTGGGTGTGCTTGTAGAGCTGGTTGAGGACCACGTTGGCGTTGCCGTCGCGCTTGACCTCGATGACCACGCGCATGCCCTTGCGGTCCGACTCGTCGCGGATGTCCGAGATGTCCGGGATCTTCTTCTCGCGCACCAGGTCCGCGATGGTCTCCAGCAGGGTCGCCTTGTTGACCTGGTAGGGGAGCTCCGTGACGATGATGGCCTGCCGGTTGCCCTTGATGTCCTCGATCTCGGTGACCGCCTGGATGCGCACCGAGCCGCGGCCGGTCTCGAAATAGTCCTTGATGCCGGACTTGCCCCGCACGATGCCGCCGGTGGGGAAGTCCGGGCCCTTCATGATCTTCATCAGCTCCTTGCTGTCGATCTTGGGGTCCTTGATGACGGCCATGGCCGCGTCGCAGGTCTCGGCCAGGTTGTGCGGCGGGATGTTGGTGGCCATCCCGACCGCTATCCCGGACGAACCATTGACCAGAAGGTTCGGGACGCGCGAGGGCAGGACCACGGGCTCCACCGTCGTGCCGTCGAAGTTGGGCAAAAAGTCCACCGTCTCCTGGTCGATGTCGGCCAGGACCTCCTCGGCCACCTTGGAGAGGCGGCATTCGGTGTAGCGGTAGGCGGCCGCGGGGTCGCCGTCCACGGAGCCGAAGTTGCCCTGCCCGTCGATCAAGGGGTGCAGCAGGGAGAAGTCCTGCACCATGCGCACCAGGGCGTCGTAGACCGCGGAGTCGCCGTGCGGGTGGTACTTCTTGAGGACCTCGCCGACCACGCCCGCGCACTTGGAGTACTTCTTGTTGGAGGCCAGCCCCTCCGAGTGCATGGCGTAGAGGATGCGCCGGTGCACGGGCTTGAGGCCGTCGCGCACGTCGGGCAGGGCCCGGCCCACGATCACGGACATGGAGTAGTCGATGTAGGAGGCGCGCATCTCCGTGCCGATGTCGCGCGGGATGATGTTGCTGGGGAGTTCCGCGGGCGCGTCCGGCTGGGTCGGTGTGGTCATGGCTGTCCTTTAGATGTCCAGGTTCTTGACTTCCTTGGCGTGGCGCTCGATGAACTGGCGCCGGGGCTCCACGCGGTCGCCCATCAAGGTGGTGAAGGCGATCTCCGCGTCCGTGGGGTTGTCCAAGGTCACCTTGAGCAGGCGCCGGCGCTTGGGGTCCATGGTGGTCTCCCAGAGCTGCTCGGGGTTCATCTCGCCCAGGCCCTTGTAGCGCTGGATGGCGGCCCCGGAGCGGCCCGCCTCGCGCACGCACTCCAACAGCTCCTTGAGGCTGTAGCCCTCGCTCTCGCCGTGCGCGTTCTTGGACTTGTAGAGCGGCTTGGTCTTCTCGTCGCGCAGGACCTCGTACCACTTGAGGTTGAGGCCCATCTCGGAGAGCTTGTTGTCCAGGGCCGCCATCTTGGCGATCTCCCAGAGCTCCTGCATGTCCGGCTCCAGGGCCTCCTCGTCCACCTCCACCGGGACCTCGCCCTCGGCCGGCGGCTTGCCCTGGTGCTCCGCGGCCAGCTTGGCCTTGGCCTCGGCCACGGCCTGGTCGCGGTACTCGTGCCACTCCTTGTCGCTGTAGAAGTAGAGGTGCTCGCCCGCGGCCTGTTCCACGCGATAGAGCGGAAGCTTGCCCTGGTCCTTGTAGGCCAGGAAGTCCTCCAGGTGCAGGCTCTTGCGCTCCAGGTGCCGGAGCATGTTCTCGAGATCGGCCAGGAGCTTGAGGAGGTCCTTGAGGTCGTCGCTGTCCAGCTTCTTGGACTTGCCGTTGGCCGGGTTGATGGCCGTGATCTCGACCGAGTGGCGGCCCTCGTTGAGCAGCCAGGCCTCCATCTTCTCGTCGTTGTCCACGTACATCTCGGTCTTGCCCTTCTTGACCTTGAACAGGGGCGGCTGGGCGATGTAGACGTGCCCGCGCTTGATGAGCTCGTTCATCTGGCGGTAGAAGAAAGTCAGCAGCAGGGTCCGGATGTGCTGCCCGTCCACGTCGGCGTCGGCCATGATGATGAGCTTGTGGTAGCGCAGCTGGTCGAGCTTGAGGCCCTCCTCGGCCTCCTCCTCGCTATCGTCTTCGGGCGGCGCCGCATCGCGCACCTGGCCGATGCCCGTGCCGATGGCCGAGATCAGGGTGCGCACCTCCTCGTTGGAGAGGACCTTGACCAGCCGGGCCTTCTCCACGTTGAGGATCTTGCCCTTGATGGGCAGGATGGCCTGGAAGGCGCGGTCGCGGCCCTGCTTGGCGGACCCCCCGGCGGAGTCGCCCTCCACGATGAAGAGCTCGGCGCGCTCCGGCTCGCGCTCCTGGCAGTCCGCGAGCTTGCCCGGCAAGGACGAGCCGTCGAGCACGCCCTTGCGCCGGGTCAGCTCCTTGGCCTTGCGCGCGGCCTCGCGGGCCTCGCCCGCGGCCATGGCCTTCTGGCAGACGGCCTTGGCGGTGGCCGGGTTCTCCTCGAAGAAGACCGCCAGGGCCTCGCCCACGATGGACTTGACCACGCCCTCCACCTCGGCGTTGCCGAGCTTGGCCTTGGTCTGCCCCTCGAACTGCGGGTTGGGGATCTTCACCGAGAGCACGGCGGTGAGGCCCTCGCGGGCGTCGTCGCCCTGCACCGTGTAGTTCTTGCCCTTGAGCATGTCGTACTTCTTGATGTAGTCGTTGACCACCCGGGTGAGCGCCGAGCGGAAGCCCGCCAGGTGCGTGCCGCCCTCCGGGGTGTTGATGTTGTTGACGAAGCTGTAGACGTTCTCGGAATACTCGTCGTTGCACTGGATGGCCAGGTCCACCGAGACGTCATCGCGCTCCTTGGTGAAGCTGATGGGCTCCGCGAAGATGGTCTTCTTGTTGGCGTTGAGGAACTGCACGAACTGCCGGATGCCGCCCTCGTAGTGGAAGGTGTGCTTCTTGTCCTCCCGCTCGTCGATCATGGTGATCTTGGCCCCGGCGTTGAGGAAGGCCAGCTCGCGCAGGCGGTTGGAGAGCACGTCGTAGGAGAACTGGTTGTCCGCGAAGATGGCCGGGTCGGGGTGGAAGGTCACCCGGGTGCCGTGGTCCTCGGTCTTGCCCTCGGCCTTGACGTCGCCTTCCGGCTTGCCGCGCTTGTAGGACTGGGTCCAGACCTTGCCGTCGCGGCAGACCTCGACCTTGACCCACTCCGAGAGGGCGTTGACCACCGAGATGCCCACCCCGTGCAGGCCGCCGGAGACCTTATAGGAGGAGTGGTCGAACTTGCCGCCCGCGTGGAGGACCGTCATGACGACTTCCAGGGCCGACTTGCCGCGCAGGTTCCTGGGCAGCTTGGGGTCGGTCATCGCGTCGACCGGGATGCCCGAGCCGTTGTCGGCCACGGTGCAGGAATTGCCCTCGTGCAGGATGACGTCGACCGAGCTGCAGCGGCCGGCCAGGATCTCGTCGACCGAGTTGTCCACGGCCTCGTAGACCAGGTGGTGCAGGCCGGAGGGCCCGGTGGACCCGATGTACATGGCCGGGCGCTTGCGCACCGCCTCCAGGCCTTCCAGGACCTGGATCTTGGAGGCGTTGTAGTCCTGGGTCCCCTTGGCGGCCGGGGCCTTGGCTGCGTCCTTCTCCGTCGTGGTCTGAGACATATCCCTCCGCTTGCCCCGCTCCGGGGGCGACGATGATCCGGCCCGGCTCATCTCGCGGCGACCTTGATGCCCTTGATCCAGGCCCTCGCGAAATACTTATTGAGGCTGCGCACGAGGCCGGCGGCGCGCAGCTGCAGCTCCTGCGCCGCCGCCGCCGACTTGGGCTTGACGTAGAGCAGCCCCTGCTTGAGGCCCACCAGCTCCCACTGCCCGTGCAGGTGGCCCAGCTCCTTCTGCCAGACCGCCCCCAGGATGACCATGCGGTCGCCGGGCGTCCTGGTCCGGTACTGGAAGGACCGGACCAGCTCCGCGCCCGTGGACCAGCACGGCCTCTTACCCGGACCGGTCATATGCGCATGGGCATGATGACGAAGCGGCTCTCGTCGCCGCCGACCGGCTCGATGAGCACCGGGTTGACCGGGCTGGTGAAGCCCAAGGAGACCTTCTCGCAGTCGGCGTGCTTCAAGGCGTCCACCATGAAATGGGGGTTGAAGGCGACCTGGAAGTCGGCGCCCGAATAGTCCACCTCCAGCTCGTCGTTGAACTCCAGGTTGGGCGACGAGGCCGAGATGTGCAGGCACTTCTTGAGCAGGGCGAACTTGACCGAGCCCCCGCGGTCCAGGGCGCAGAGCGCGGCGCGCTTGGTGACCGCCAGCAGATCCGCCGCCCCCAGCACCACGGAGATGTCCTTCTTCTGGGGGATGACCTGCTCGTAGTTGGGGAAGGTGCCGCCGATGAGGCGCGAGATCAGGGTGGTCTCCCCGGCCTGGAACACGATCTGGTTGTCGGTCACACCGACCTGGAGCTTATCCTGCGCATCGGGCTTGATGTCCCGCGAGCTGAACAGGCGCAGCAGTTCGGCCAGGACCTTGGTGGGGACGATGATCTGGAACTCCCGGTCCTTGAGCGCGCCCTTGCGACCGGTCACGGCCAGCCGGCGGCCGTCCGTGGCCACCATCTCCAGAGCGCCCTTGCGCGCGCTCCAGTAGACCCCGTTGAGCACGTGCCGGGTCTCATCCGAGGAGGCGGCGAAGATGGTCTTCCTGACCATGTCCGCGACCAGTCCCATGGGCAGGGAGAAGGCCTCCTTCCGGTCGAACTCGGGCAGGACCGGGTACTCGGACTTGGGGGCGCCCAGCAGGGCGAAGCGCGAGCGGCCGCACTTGACGTGCACCTTGTCTCCGGCGTCCACGCTGAGCTCCACCTCGTGGCCGTCGGGCAGGCTGTGCAGGATCTCGGAGAACTTCTTGGCCGGGATGGTGATGCTGCCGTCGGCCTCGACCTCCGCGGGCAGGTAGTGCTTGACGCCCATCTCCAGGTCCGTGGAGGAGACCTTGATCTTGGAGCTCTCGGTCTCCATCATGAAGTTGAGCAGGATGGGCAGCGTGGTGCGGGAGGACAGGGCGGACTGTATGGTTTGGATGCCTTTGGTCAGGTCTTCTTTATTGCAATGTATCTTCATTATTCATCATCCTCTTAATAGGACCGGAAAAAGGGCGCTTTCGGGGGACGGCCCATCGGGAGCCCGCGCCGCCGGCCTGTTGAAAATCCCGCCGAGTTGTCCGCCTTTTGCACAGGGGACCCGCTCCCGGCCGGTCTTGCACATTTCATCCCGTCAGTTCTCCACAGCCTTGATGTCGGACTGGAGCTTGTTGACCAGCTCCAGGAAGAAGGGGTCCTCGTCCAGGATCTTCTGGATCTTCTTGCGGGCGTGCAGGACCGTGGTGTGGTCGCGGCCGCCGAAGGCCCGGCCGATGTCCGTGGAGGAGAGCTCGGTCATCACCGAGGCCAGGTACATGGCCACTTGGCGGGGCATGACGATCTGGGCGGTGCGCTGCTGGCCCTTGAGGTCGCGGACGTCCAAAGAGTACTTGTGCGCCACCAGGCGCTGGATGGTCTCCAGCTGCACCGGGCTGGACACGTCGTGGGGCAGGGAGTCCTTGAGGATCTCCTTGGCGCTCTCCACGGTCAGGCCGCTGCCGATGACCGAGGCGAAGGCCTTGAGGCGGATGAGCGAGCCCTCCAGCAGGCGGATGTTGGTCTTGACCGTGGAGGCCACGTAGAGGATGACGTCGTCCGGCACGTAGAACTGCTCCAGCTCGGACTTCTTGCGCAGGATGGCGATGCGCGTCTCCAGGTCCGGGGGGGTGATGTCCGCCACCAGGCCCCACTCGAAGCGCGAGACCAGGCGGCGCTCGTGGGGGGTCATCTCGTTGGGCACCCGGTCCGAGGTGAGCACGATCTGGCGCTTGGACTGGTGCAGGGCGTTGAAGGTGTTGAAGAACTCCTGCTCGCTCTGCTCCTTGGCGATGAGGAACTGGATGTCGTCGATGAGCAGGCAGTCCAGGTTGCGGTACTTGGCCCGGAAGTCGTCGGGCTTGTGGTGGTGGATGGAGTTGATGTAGTCGTTGACGAACTCCTCGGCCGTGGTGTAGAGCACGCGCGAGCGCGGGAAGTTCTGGCGCAGGGCGCTGCCGATGGCGTGCAGCAGGTGGGTCTTGCCCAGGCCCACGCCGCCGTAGAGGAAGAAGGGGTTGTACTGCGTGCCCGGCTGCTTGCCGATGACCTCGGCCGTGGCGTAGGCCAGGCGGTTGGACTTCCCCACCACGAAGGAGGCGAAAGTGTAGCGCGGGTTGAACTCGCTGAGCGGGAACTCCGACTGCGGGCCCGGCGCCTCGATCGGGTCCGAGACGGGCAGGCGGTTCTTGAGGTCCGTGCTGATCTCGTAGTCGATGCCGATGTCCTGGCCGCTGACGTCCTTGATAATGGAGATGAGGCGCTTCTGGAAGCGGTCCTTGATCCCGTCCGAGAAGAACTTGTTGGGGACTTTGAGGTGCAGGACCTGGTCGGCCAGGCGCACGACCTCGACGGGACGCAGCCAGAGGTCGGCGTCCTCGCCGATCTCGGAACGCAGGCGCTCGACGGACTGGGACCAGAGAGTCTTGGGGTCCGGTGTATTCACAAGTTATCCACAGGCGTGCATAACCCGGGCGCCATCAAAAAAGCTTTTAAAAACAATCATATTCAAACCACGCCGAAGAACGGCGGCCAGGGGCGCACGCCCACGGCGCGACGAAGGGGATATCGTAGCTTTTTTTGCGCGGCCAGTCAAATGTAACACGTTCAAATATAATCTCGATACATATTACCGCGTTTGACAGTCGGAACCCTTCTGTGCTTCAATAGACCCTCGGCGCCCGGCCTCCTGCCCGCGCAGGGCCGATCCGGCGCTCTCGGCTATCCTCATCTGAGCAAGGAGCTTCCGTGGAGATACAACTGACGGCGAAGCAATTCAAGATCACCGACTCCATCCGCGCCTACGTGCACGAGAGGATGGAGCGCGCCCAGAAGTACTTCGAGCACATCGTCTGGGGGCAGGCCTTCATCTTCATCGAGAAACGCGCGCACAAGTGCGAGATGCTCATCCACGCCCCCGGGCAGACCTTCCGCGCCCTGGCCGATGCCGCCGACCTCTACTCCGCCGTGGACCTGGCTTCCTCCAAGATGGACGCCCAGCTCAAGAAGTTCAAGGAGAAGACGCGCACGCGCTTCAAGACGCGCGGCGGCAAGGAGTCGGTGCGCACCTCCCCGCCGGAGCCCGCCTACGACCCGGCGCCGCCGTCGGCGCAGATCGCCTTGGTGCGCCAGCCGGTCACGCCCATGAGCGCGGGCGAGGCGGTGCGCGAGATGGAGAACCTGGGCCACTCCTTCCGCCTCTTCCAGGACCGGGAGTCCAAGCAGATCCGGCTGGTCTTCCGCCGCGACGACGAATCCTACGCCGTGGTCCAGCCGGTCAAGAGGCCCGGGCGCTAGGTCCCTATGGCGCGCCGCTCGGGAGCCGCGGACTTCTCCGTCAGCGACCTGCTGCGCGAGCAGAGGGACAACCTCAAGCTCGAGCTCATCGCGGGGGAGAAGTCTTTGGACCGGCCCATCAAGGTGATGGACCTCAACCGGCCCGGCCTGGCCCTGAGCGGCTTCTTGGAGCACTTCCGGCCGGAGCGCATCCAGATCATCGGCTTCGGCGAGCAGGCCTACTGCCTCAAGGCCCCTCGAGCGCGGCTGGCAGCCGCGCTCGAGGCCATGTGCCGGCCGAAAGAGCTCCCCTGCCTGATCATGACCCACAACCTCAAGACCCCGGGGGTCCTGGTCTCGGTCTGCCGGAAGAACGGGGTGCCCTTGCTGCGCTCGAGCCTGGACACGGCCACCTTGGTCTCCGAGCTGAGCGACGTGCTGGAGGAGAAGCTCGCCCCCACCACCGTGGCGCACGGGGTCCTGGTGGACATCTACGGCCTGGGCGTGCTCATCCAGGGCGAACCCGGCATCGGCAAGTCCGAGTGCGCCCTCGAGCTCCTCAAGCGCGGGCACATCCTGGTCGCCGACGACGCCGTGGAGATCCGGCACCACCGCGGCGGCGTGCTGCGCGGCTCCTGCCCGGAGCCCCTCAAGCACTACCTGGAGGTGCGCGGGCTGGGCATCATCGACGTCAGGCTCCTCTTCGGCATCGGGGCGATCCTGGATCAGACGCGCATCGAGCTGTGCATCCATCTCGCCCCCTGGAACGCGCAGAGCAGCTACGACCGCACCGGGCTCGACGCCAAGAAGACCGGGATCCTGGGCGTGGACATCCCGCAGATCCGCATCCCGGTCAGCCCCGGCCGCAACCTGGCGGTCATCATCGAGGTCGCGGCCCTCAACCAGCGCCTGCGCAACCAGGGCTATTTCGCGGCCGAGACCTTCAACCAGAAGCTCATCGAGAGGATGCGCGCGCGATGAGACCGGCGGCGGCGTCCCGCAAGGTCTACATCATCACCGGCATCTCCGGGGCCGGCAAGAGCCAGGCCCTCAAGTGCTTCGAGGACTTCGGCTTCTCCTGCATAGACAACCTGCCCATCGCCCTGCTCGACCGGTTCGCGGACCTCACGGCGCGCTCGCGGCACCTCAAGCGCGTGGCCCTGGGCATGGACATCCGCGAGGGGCGCTTCCTGGCCGCCTTGCCCGGCATCCTCAAGCGCCTCAAGAGCCGCGGGGTGGACCACCGCACCATCTTCCTGGACGCCTCGGACGCGGTCGTCATCCAGCGCTTCTCGGAGACCCGGCACCGCCACCCGCTGGGCAAGAAGGTGGACCAGGCCGTGCGCCAGGAGCGCCGGGCCCTGACCCCCATCAAGGAGATCGCGGACCAGGTCATCGACACCAGCGCCATGACCTTGGGCGAGCTCAAGGAGCGCCTCTCCGAGACCTTGGGGCTGACCCGGGCCCGGGAGATGGCCCTCAACATCCTCTCCTTCGGCTACAAGTTCGGCCTGCCCATGGACGCGGACATCGTCCTGGACGTGCGCTTCCTGCCCAACCCGCACTACGTGTCCCGGCTGCGCCGGCGCACCGGGCTCGACCCGCGGGTGCAGCGCTACATCCTGGCCCAGCCCATGACGCGCCGCTTCCTGGAGGGCGTGTTCGAGATGGTCCACGGCCTGCTGCCCTACTACATTCGCGAGGGCAAGTCCTACCTGACCATCGCGGTGGGCTGCACCGGGGGCCACCACCGCAGCGTCTTCGTGGCCCGGCACCTGGCCCAGAAGCTGCGCGCCTCCGGCATCTCCATCCAGGAGTTCCACCGCGACATCAACCACTGAGGAGAGACAGCGCTTGATCAACTTCCTCATCGTCACCCATGGCGAGTTCGGGGCCTACCTGACGGAGGCCGCCGAGTCCATCGTGGGACGCCAGGATGAGGGGGTCAAGGTCCTCTCCATCTCCCCGCGGGTGGCGGTCGCCGAGCTGCGCGAGCGCATCCGCCGCGCCGTGACGGAGCTCAGCTGCGACGACGGGCTCATCCTGTTCACGGACATGCCGGGAGGGACCCCCAGCAACCTGGCCTTCCCCGTGTTGCGCAGCCTCCCGCGCGTGGAGATGGTCACCGGCGTCAACCTCTACATGCTGGTCTCGGCCTTCAGCCACCGCTCGGACACGAAGCTCGCGGACCTGGTGGAGAAGATCCTGGCCGACGGCCAGAAGTCGGTCTGCGACGTGCGCCGGCGCTTCCTGGCGCGGGCGGGCTAGGATGGAGATCGCCCTGCTGCGCATCGACGACCGCCTGGTGCACGGGCAGGTGGTCATAGGCTGGATCCCGCACCTCAAGGCCCAGGTCGTGGTGGTGGCCTGCGACGCGGCCGCCGCGGACCCGACCCAGACCATGCTCATGGAGATGGCCATGCCCGACGGCGTGAGCCTGCTGGTCCTGCCGGTGGACCAGGCCGCGGCCCGGCTGCTCGACCCGAACGACGCGCGGCGCGCCTTGGTCCTGGTGCCCGGCCCGCGCGAGGCCCTGCGCCTGCTGGAGGGGGGCCTCGTCTGCGCCGCGGTCAACGTGGGCGGCCTGCACTACACCGCGGGGCGGGTCCAGCTGGGCAAGGCCATCTTCCTCGACGACCAGGACCGGGAGGCCCTGAGCGCCATCTCGCGGCGCGGCGCGGCGCTGGAGGGGCGGGCCCTGCCCGCCGACCAGGCCTTGGACATCGTGGAGCTGCTGGGGGGGCTGTCGTGAGCTCCTGGCAGGCGTGGCTGGCGCCCGCGGGCGGGGCGGCCTTGGTCGCCTTGGTGGAGCTGGACGTGGTCCAGGTCGGCCAGTTCATGCTCTCGCGGCCCCTGGTGCTCGGGCCCCTGCTGGGCCTGCTCTTCGCGGCCCCGCTGGCCGGCGTGGCCCTGGGCCTGTGCCTGGAGCTGCTGAGCCTCGACGACGTGCCCGTGGGAGACAGCCTGCCTTTGAACGCCCCGGTGGCCACGGCGGCGGCCCTGCTCATGGCCGCGGGACCCCGGCCCCTGCCTCTGGCCGCGGCCCTGGCCGCGGGACTGGTCGCGGGCTGGGCGCACCAGAAGCTGGAGTCTCTCCTGCGCTGGCGCCGCCGCAGCCTGTGCCTGGCGGCGGAGGAGCGGGTGCGCGCGGGCGGCGCTCCGGCCTGGGGCCGCCTGCTGGGGCGGGCCCTGGCCGAGCAGGCGGCCATGACCTTCGCGGTCCTGCTGCTCTGCATCTTCGTGGCCGGGCCCTTGCTGGCCGCGCTGTGGTTCCGCAGCCCGCGCCCCCTGACCTCGGGCCTGGAGTCGGGCTGGAGGCTGGCCCCCTGGCTCGGGCTGGGCGTGGCCGTCTACGCCCTGCGGAGGCGCGCATGAGCGCCGCCCTGAACGCGGGCATGCAGGGCCGCCTCTTCGCGCGCAGCCTGCTCATCCAGTCCGGCTGGAACTTCGAGCGCATGCAGAGCCTGGGGCTGGCCTTCTGCCTGGAACCGTGGCTGGAGCGCTGCTGGGCGGGCCAGGAGGCGGCGGGCCGCGAGGCCCGCCTGCGCCACCATGAGTTCTTCAACACCCAGCCCTACATGGCCTCCTTGGTGGTGGGGATGCTCTGCGCTTTGGAGGAGGAGGCGGCGGCGGCCCCCGTCGGCGCGGACCGCGACGCCTTGGTGGCGCGCCTCAAAACCCTCAAGTCCGCGGCCGCCGCGGCCTTGGCCGGGGTGGGCGACGCCCTGTTCTGGGGGGCCCTGCGGCCGCTCTGCGCCGGCGTGGCCGCGGCCGGGGCCCTGGCCCTGTGGGACCGGCCCGCCTGGGCCGCCCTATGGGCGGCGGGCTCCTACCTGGCCGTGCACAACGGGCTGTCCTTGTCCTTGCGCTGGGGCTTCCTGGGGCGCGGCTACGAGTGGCGCGGCCAGATCGCCGCGCGCTTGAAGGAGTGGCCGGCGCAGAGGCTGATCCGGGGCCTGCGCGCCGCGGGCCTGGTCCTGGTCCTGGCCGCGGCGGCCTTGCTGTTGGTGGCCGCGCCGGCGCCGCACCGGGTCCTGGGCGGCCTGGCGCTGGCCGCGGCCGTGCTGCTGCGCGCGGCGCGGGTCTCCCCATACCGGCTCTACGCGGCGGCGGTGCTGGCCGGGGGCGCGGCTGCCGCCGCGGGGTGGCTGTGATCAAGAAGACCCTGACCGTGACCCCGAGGCTGGGCCTGCACGCCCGCCCCGCCGGCCGGCTGGTCGGCGTGGCGGCCTCGTTCAAGAGCGAGGTCATGGTCTGCAAGGAGGGCGTGGAGATCAACGGCAAGAGCATCATGCAGATGCTGACGCTGGGCGCGGAATGCGGCGCCCAGATCACCGTGCGCGTCAGCGGCCCGGACGAAGCCGAGGCTTTGGCGGCCATCGAGATGCTCCTGGCGGCCTACCGGGAGTTCGCGGACGAGGAGGCCGCCGAGAGCGCCTTCGAGGAACGCCGGCGCCGGAAGGCGGAGCGCAGATGATCATCATCAAGGGCATCGGGGCCAGCCCGGGCATCGCCATCGGCAAGGCCTACATCCTCGAAGACGAGGATATCGTGGTGACGCGCACGGAGATCCCCCACGACCACCTCCGGGCCGAGGTCGCCCGGTTCAAGGCCGCCCAGAAAGCGACGCACCGGGATCTGGACAACGCGGAGGCCCGGGTCTTGAAGCTTCTGGGCAAGAACCACGCCCGGCTGATCGACGCCCACCGCCTCATCCTGCGCGACACCTTGATCACCCACGACGTG